>CAIVSQ010000157.1 GCA_903908605.1 uncultured Anaerolineae bacterium | reverse complement strand
GGCTGAGTTTGGTTGTTGAATTATTTTGCAGGCATGCAATCCTTGCAGCAATCTTCGATTAACCTGTCAATGCATCCCTGCCCCAAAAATAGAAAATGCTAAAAATGTTGGTCCAAATAGGAACTTTCCCCCGCATCTCCAAGAAATAAAAAATCCCCGGCCGTTCCAGGGGCCGGGGATTTTGATTCTGTAAATTTGCTGGCAAGCCAGGTTTAGATCTGGGTGATCAAGGAACTGACCGGGGTGGTATTTTTCTGCAGGGCTTGCTTGTAAGAGTCCAGGGCGCTTTTCATCTGCGCGGCTGGGGCCGCTTCGGGCATGGTTTCGTTCTCATCGACCGGGTTCATCAAGGCATACAGCCGCTCTTCCTGGTAGGAGATCAGGTTGTCCTTGTTGGCATCCGCGGCCTGGTACACTTTGGTGGGGCTGGGCGTGCTGCTTTTTGTTAGTGAGGGCTTGTTCGCATCACCATTAACAGGAGGGGCCGTCTTGACCGGTTCCTGGGTGGGGGCCGCTTTGTCAGCCGGCTTGCCGGGGCGGGTTGCTTGAGTCTGCGTCATTGCGCTCATATCAACGGGCCTTATGCTACTGATCGGACTAATTGCCATGGGGAATCCTTTCCTTCTGTTCCTACATTATATCCCTAATATGGCTTCGCAACCTTATCAATAACGCAAGGTCGGTAAACCCGCTGCACGTTTCAAATGCAAGTTTGGCTCTTTTTGAGGTAACACACTTGAAACGGCTGTTCGTTGCTTTAGTTCCTGGGGATTATGAGTTTTGCCAGTTGAACGCTGCTGAACACGGAGCTGGCCAGCGAGGCGTAAAAGACACCTACCAGCATAAAAGCCAACCACCAGCCCGCTTTTTCTGGCCGGTCGTTGCTGCCCAGGGCTGCCGATCCAATCGCATAAGGGATCAGGGCAGATAGGAACAGGATTGTATTGACCACCAGCGGGTTGATCTGCCGTCGAAGCGACCAATAGCCCAGACCTGCCAGCGTAATCGCCATAAAGATGAGCGCATTCAGCGGCGTAATCAACAAGTTGATGGGCGGCATGGCCGGGTAGATGGACCAGAAGGATTGGCTGCCCAGCAGCTGCAGGGCCTGACCACGGATCAGTGCTTGTAAATCCAACCCAACTGGCAGGATGACGGGTATGTGGTGCAGAAAGGCGATGGCGGTCAGTGTCAACGACCCAACAAACACGGATGCGAGACCAAGTGTGGACGTGAACACCGTCCCCCGGCCTGGGTGTAATAAAGCGGCAAAGGCTGTTTTTTCCATCGGGTAAATTCTCCTGGCTGCAGGCAAAGGCAGGCTAATCGAGCGCTTGGCGGTCACCTTGTACAAATTTAGTGTACACCAAATCAGCAAGGGATGAATTTACAAAAGTGTAATATCGCCGCTCAGCGCAGCACCTCAGGGGACCTTTTGCAGGGTGACCAGCATCCACACCCCATCCCTGCGCGCGTAGAACTGTACGCCGTTTGGCAGGCTGGCTATTTGATAGGCGGTCAGGTCACAGCACAGGTCGCCATGCAGAATATCCTCATACTGAACGGGTAGTTCCTGGCCAGCATAGACAATTCCGTAGGACTGATCCTTGCGCATCATAAAAAGGGGCTGATCGTCCAGCACTCGCCATCCAAATATTTCTGCAAAGCCCAGCCTGAGGTTTTGGATTTCGCCATCCTGCATCAGCACATCGGCCACCTTCACAAACCAGTGCTCCTGCCAGCTCCAGAACAGTCGCATGGGGGTGCCGGTTGGGCCGCTGGGGGGTGCGTGGAAGCTTTGGATGAGCTTGTCGTTGCTGCTGATCTCAATCCGATCGGGGGATACCCCAAAGCGGATCAGGTTTGGGCCGAGCCAGGTTGTGTTAAAGCCTTGCTCCTGGCCTGCCAGCGTGCGCACAGCATTCAGACGCACCTCGCTGATGACCCGCGGGCTTTGCTGCACCCACAGGATAAAATCATCACCGGCGGCATTGACCGAAACCCAGTCAAAATTGGTGATCCCGGCCAGGACCATGTCATCACCCTTCAGCAGGTCATAGCTGGGCGGGTTGGTGGGATGGGTAACCAGGCGGTAGTGAAAGGGGGCCAGTTTGCGGTTGTTCAGCTCGACCATGCTTTCGATGGCCCGGCCTGCAGGCGTGTTTTGCTGCTCCAGCTGCAAGCCCTTCACCCGCGCCTGGAACAGGTCGAAATCATTTAGCGGGTCACAGCCAGCATCTGCAAGCGCGTATTCATGCAGTACAAATTCACCCACCTGCCGGGTGCTGGCCTGCGCGCCGGTGGGCGTCTCTTTGCATAGCGTCGAATCGCTCGGGCTGGCTGTACCGGCCTCGGGGAACTTAAGGCTGGCGATGATGTCCCCAAAATGGCTGGCATCTGCCCGCAGGATCAATATTTGTTGGGATGTATCGGATAGGGGGCTGCGCCTGTACAAGACCGCCTGGCTCCCGGCCGGGTCAGATGGCAACACCACGCAGCCGTGGCCAATCTCACCATGGGGGGCCGGGTTCATGCGGTTTCCAACCAAAATTTTCGGGTGTGGGCCAAAGCTGGCAGTGAGGCTGGGGTCGTTGGCTGCCCGGATGCACCAGGTCTCGATCTGCTCGAACCTGGAGGCTGGCTGGGTCTGGCTGCTCAGCTCAAAAAAGCCATCCGCGCCGCTGATGCGTGTGCCGGTTGGGAGAGCGGTCTGCTCCTGCCAGTCTCGCGGGTAGGTCAGAGTCACATTCAGGGCCGGGTCTTCAAAGGTCTGCCCGCTGGAGGGTTGCTGTGCTTGTGTGACTGCCACAGGGGTCAGTGGCCCACAGGCCGCCAGACCGGTTAGCATGGAGATCATCGTGAAGAATTTTAGCGGGCTTCTCATCGGGCGCTCTCTTTGGCAAACGTTCCTGGCAGGGCACGGCGGCTTTTCACCGGGGGGCGTGCTGAGACTCTCAATCAGGCAGGATACAACCTTATACAGCCCTCATCAGCAGCATCGCAACTTGATTATACGGTAGAACAAGCGCGCCTGCGTTGCTTTCGCCCAGCGAAACCTGGCGACTTCTCCCCTCCATCGATTGGCCGGCCCAATATTGAAGATTGTATAAAAATGATGAGAAGTTAAAGGATACCCCTTTTCGATTGCTAACCTCTTTTTAGTAAATCCAATATCATAGCTATATTCGCAACCATTGACAGCCCGCACTATCCCAAATATTGGGCAGGCGGATAGCTGCCTTGTGCGCTCGTCCTGTTACATCGCTGTTTAAATGAAGGCTACCGGCACTTTGAGAGCAACGCTGACTGTCCGGACATCATCCCCCTGTAGATTCCTATCGTTTTAGCAAACTTTGGGGCAATGTCTTTAAGGTATACTGAACAAGGGTAAGTTGGCCGGCCATGCCAGCCGGTGGCCGCGCGCCTTCCAGCAGCCCCACAGTATAAAATTTTGTTTTGACCCACGAGGTTCGAAAACAGATATGTCCACCTTACAAGAAAATATGAACGAGTACAAAAGTCAGCTGCGCCGTGGGGCCATCCAGGCCGCCTACCGAGGCCTGATCGAATATATGCTCAGCCTGCGCACGCATTTTTCCAATAACTACCTGCTGGCGGGTGTCTCGGGCAGTCTGTATAATGGCAGCATGGATATGACCTTTTTCAGCATCCAGCCGCCCGCCTTCAAGCAGCGCAATCTCAAGGTTGTGGTCGTCTTTACCTACGAAAACTTTCGCTTTGAGGTCTGGCTGGCAGGTGCAAACAAGCAGGTTCAAAAAAAATACTGGCAATTGTTCAAGCAGAGCGCCCAGCTCCCCTTCCAGCTTGTGCCTGCCACCCAGGGGGCCGATGCGATTCTCGAGCAGGTGCTGGTGGCAGAGCCCAATTTTGACGACCTGCCTGAGCTGACCCACCAGCTTGAGATCGGTACCCGCGCCTTCATCCAGGAACTGGAACAGTACCTCGCCAACCACGACTGACGCCCGTCCGTTACACTTATTTAGCCCTCACCCATGATGAGTACCGCCATGCAACCTGAATTGGATCCAACCTGCCCGTTTTGCCGGGCGGATGTGCAGGCCGAAGCCTTCGCCGAATCGCAAAACTTCCTGGCAGTTTACAACATATCGCCGGTCTTGCCCGGGCATTCGATGGTCATTCCCCGCCGGCACCTGGCCGGGCTGTTGCAGTTAAGCGACGCCGAACTGTGCGAGATGAGCCTGTTCGCGCGTGATGTCGTCAAGCTGCTGGCAAAAGCTTTTGGCCAGGCGGCGTTTGATTGGACCATCCAGGACGGCGCTGCGGCCGGGCAGACGGTTGCCCACCTGCACCTGCACCTGATTCCACGCAAGGACGGTGACCTGCCGCAACCGGGGGATTGGTACCCGCTCCTCGAGCAAAACGAAAACGCCCTGCTGGATAGCGCTGCTCGCGCACGCTACGATCCCCAGGCGATGAAATTGATCAGCACCAAATTAAAAGAAATCGCCAGTGCCGTCCTACCGGCTGAGCCGGCCGTCCGTCCTGACCTGCCCCCGGCAGTGGAGTCAAAAGCAACCTGATGGAAGCTGAAGAATCTTTGGCCGGCGGCAGCATGAGCGTGGTTACGCGGGTGGGTGATACCATCCGCCGCCAGGCTGGCCCCTGGAGCGGGCAGGTGCAGGCCCTGCTGGCTCATCTGCGGGCCAGTGGTATCGATGAAGTGCCCGCGCCGCTCGGTTTTGACGAGCTGGGCCGCGAAGTGCTATCCTATATCCCCGGGCAGGTTGGGCATTTCCCGCAGCCGTGGCGGCACGACCAGCAAGTGCTCAGTTCGGCCGCGCGCCTGCTCAGGCGCTTGCACGATGCCAGCCGGCCGGTTGCCCAGGTCTACCCTGGCGGCTGGCAAGCCCCCACGCGCGAACCGGTCGAGGTGATCTGCCACGGTGATTTCGCTCCTTACAACTGCGTTTTCCGCGCCGGAGCGCTGGTGGGGGTGATCGACTTTGACCATGCCCACCCCGGCAGCCGCCTGTGGGACCTGGCCTATGCGCTCTACCGTTTTTGCGCCCTGATGGACCCCAGCAACCCCGAAAGTGACGGCAGCCTGGCCGATCAATGCCAGCGCCTGCGCCTGTTTTGCGATGAATACGGCCTGGCTGATCGCTCCAAATTGGTGCCGACCCTGCAAGCGCGCGTGGGCTATATGGCTGATTTTCTGCTGCAGGGCGCGGCCCAGGGGGATATGCGCTGCCAGGCCAACATTGATGCAGGTCACCTGGCCATTTACACCACCGACCTGGCCCATCTGCGCGCACACGCCGATCAGCTACAACAGGCCCTTGGGTAAACGACCATGACCCCCGACCTCACCCAGCTCCGCCAGCACACCATCGAAAACATCCTCGCCAGGCAGGATGCGCACTTTCGCTGGGGCTATGATGAAAAGCAGGCCCGCCAGCGTCCCGATATGCTCTATTACGCCCCCAACTTCCGCTCCACCCTGTGGACCCTGGTGCTGCTGGCCGACCTGCAAGCACCAGTTGGCGATGAGCGCATCCAGGCTGCCCTGCGCCTGGTCAGCGACCATTTTTATGACCCCACCCACGGCATCGCCCGCCTGCCGGGCATGAGCCACTTCCCAATCCCGTGCCTGAACGGTAACCTGCTCTACCTGCAAAACTATTTTGGCCCCACCCACCCAGCGTTTATCGAGACCAGCCTGGCCTTCTTTAGCACCTACCAACGCTTCGACGATGGCGATTTCAGGACCCCGGCGGTTTACCCGTACTGCTCAAACAGCTCGTGCTACGGGGCACACAGCTGTTACTGGGGCGTCATCAAGCTGCTGAAAGGCTTATCCTTCCTGCCACACTCAGCCCGCTCGGCCGACGTGCAGAGCCTGATCGCCAACTGCATCGAATTCATCCTACGGCACGAAGTCTGCTTTCGCTCGCACCAGCCCGACCGCCTGCTGCACCCCGATCTTGGCCTGCTGACCTTCCCCCATTTTTACAAAAGCGACTACCTCGAAATCCTCTGGCTGCTGACCCGCGAAGGCGTGCGCGACCCGCGCATGCAGCGCGCCCTGGATATGCTGCGCACCCGCCAAACCTTGGAGGGCGATTGGCCACTGGAGAAAACACAAAACACCATCGTCCCCATAGGCCAGCTGCAGCAGGCGAATGGGTTTATCAGCGAACGGGCGCGGGAGGTGTTGGCCGGATTGCCGTGATTGGGTTGCTGGTGACCCTGGGATAATATTCTGGCAAGTCTAATCAGTGGGGTTTGTGTTAAAATCAGTAAAATTTTTTTCGATCGCCACCATTCCCGATTTGTTTATAAAGTGGGGTACGGATTTCATTATGATCGAAGTTCACCTGGTTTTTCAATCGGTGAGTTCTGAACGCAATGCATGTAAGTAGACACTTTGCGTGATTATTGCACGTGTGGATGATCTACTACAGCATGTCTATCCTTTCTACCCTATCTGGCTATCATCAAACATCAAATAAAATGAAGCATTCTCGTCAGCCGGCGAGAATACCAGCAACGAAGGCGAATAATTTATGGTCCTCATCCTCAGCGCAATAAGCATTTCTGTTTTATTGATTGTACTATTCTGGGTAAGGGGCATCCCATCTTTTCAATTTCTTGTTACCATAAAAAAAAGCATTGTGTTAATAGCATTGGCAGAAGCCCTGGTCCTGGCTTTGAAAACAGGGCGCGCGCTCTGGTCGATCTTGGGTTCTGTTCCCCAGCAGTACAATGATTTTGTTGCCGGGGCGATTGGTTATTCCAATTCAACCAAGACGATTGAATATTATCTTTTGCTGATGACGGTGGCGGCTTTTGTTGTTTTCTTTGTTGTCATTATAAAAATTTATGATCTACACAGCCATGAGCGGGCCGAAAATGAGCTGGTTAAGCTATCTCTTTATGCCCTAATCCCTGCGGCGGTGATGGCTGGCCAATCTGTGCAGATGAAAAACACAGACTACCTGTTGACCACCTCAATGTTATCTGTCGTCATCTTGTTATTGACCATCTGCATCTTGCGGATATTAATAAAGAAATCAGTTATTCAACCCGAAGCAGTCTTTGAGGTG
>CAIVSQ010000156.1 GCA_903908605.1 uncultured Anaerolineae bacterium | reverse complement strand
GTTGGGATACTGATTGCAACGCCGCAAATATTGGCTGTATTCTGGGCGTGAGGAATGGATTGGATGCTTTTGAGGGCGAGCTGGATTGGCGTGGGCCAGTGGCGGATCGTTTGTATATTCCCACCGCAGATGCTGGCAGCGCGGTCAGCGACGCACTCTATGAAGCCGATCGTATCGTACAATCGGCATATGCTGTACGTGGAGAATCCTGGATCAGCCCTAAAAACGGTGCTCGTTTCCACTTTTCTCTTCCTGGAGCAGTCCAAGGCTTCCAGACATCGGGCAGCACTGTTATTGTAAATAACGTTCATCCTGTTGATCTGAAAAGCCGTGCCTTGCAGATCAATGTTCACTTGAATCCAGGAGAAACCACCCAGGTCGTGACACCCGTATTTATTCCCCCGGACGCAGTTAACTTGCCCGGGTATGCATTATATGCATCCCCGGCTTTGTATCCCGGCCAAACGGTGTGGGCCAGGGTAATAGCCAGCGGACAAAATTCATCGGCTCTTCAAGCAGGTCTGGTTCTGCAGTATTATGCCGAAAATGATCAACCAGCCTTCAAATTCGGAGATTTTCAGACCTTGCCACCAGGTTGTCAGGCAGATTTGGAATGGCAGATACCCGCTCTGGATGGCATGGCTATTTGTGCTATCGGAATTTATTTGACTTCCACTGATTTGGTTACCGGACAGGTCTTTCTTGATTGGTTGACTTGGGGTGGCGAGCCTGCAGTTACTTTCACCCGACCTGTTCTGGCAGGCAACCTTTGGAAGGCTCAATGGGTAAACGCAGTTGATTCATTTGGAGATGAAAATGATAATCTGTTTCGCCTTGTCCAGAATAGTGGACGCGGGTTAATCATTAGCGGGGCGCGTGATTGGCATAATTATCATCTATGTTCCACAATTACCCCGCATCTTGCCAGGTCGTGTGGCTTGGCTCTGCGCGTACAAGGTTTGGAAAGATATTACGCGGTATTGTTGACTGGTCAAGACAAAATTTCACTGGTGAAAAGACTTGATGGCGAGCATGTTTTGGCACAAAAAGACTTCAAATGGGAATTTTATCAATCCTATGAAATTAAATTGCAAGCCATAGGTTCGAGTATTTCTGCCTGGGTAAATGGTGAACTCATGTTCACCCACGAGGATCATCATTTGCCTTTGATGTCTGGCGGGGTGGCTGTAATTTGTGAAGAAGGTCGTATTGCTTGTGGATCAATTTCGGTACAAGGTTGAAATATCTGCAAAAAGAGACTCCGATCTTGGCCGGAGTCTCTTTTTGTAAAGTGGTTGTGTTCGTGTGTTGGCATGAAAATATATATATTTCGGATTGAATATTCTGTCAGAAGATAAGCGACAAAGAGGGATAATCGAAAAAAGTGAAGAATAATATCGACGCCCCTGATAGTTATATCCCCCACCGGGCAGAATACGTCAAGGAAGCCACGGATTAATTTTATTTTCTGGGATAATTACACAATAAACACTTGGTCCGGGTGGCTTCGTTTTCATAACCGCAGAATGAACAAATCCAACGTCTGAACACTGGATTATTATTCAAATATTTCCCTGTATTCGCATTCGAATAGACAGTCGCCATGCGGATATCACCATGGAAAAGTAATAATGATGGTTTGGATGCAATCCTGGTTTGGAAATTATATTTGGCCATATCAATATCCCGGGTTGGCAGGGTTCAGCAGTCAAAGGAAATAAACAATGAGACTGAAGAATCAATGATTGACATTTTGGCTTGTAAAACTGAACTAAATTTACCCCAGTTAGCCTTAAAGACAGGATAATTCCCCTTTAGAAATGGCGACCTGGCAATCATGACTGGTAAACCAGTTTTAGATCCAAAGTTTTGCGTCCCTGATTTTCATCAGGTTTGCTATTGTCAATGCCCCTAATATACCAGTTAACCATTATTGCCACTTTACAATAACCTTACAAATTCTCCATATTAAGGTAAACCCGGTTTATTTGTTTCTGGCGGTGGTGGAACAAGTATAATTTGAAAGCAGGCCTTAAATTGATCATCACCCGCTTGGTTAATATGAATACTTTGCTCCTGATATCGATGACTTTGGTGAAAAGGGTATTTCTTGTCCACAAACGTGTGGGTTATTTTTATCCACGATGGTAAATATTTTATTGGAAATTCACTGAAGTGAAATATTAAAACGTGGTTTCTGGAATTTTGTGAATAATGAAAAAAAGATCGATACGGAGTGGATCGAATGAATATTTTTCGTGTATATGAAAATAATGGTCGGGTATATCAGCTAGCTCGTGAAGACACGGACTCCTGGCTGGATGAAAAACTAATATCTGGAACTGATTCCCCAGGCCTTGGTCACCATAAAGTAGATACCATAAATATTCCCGTATCAGAGATAAGAGCGGGTGACCAGCTGACCGTCCAGGCTCACATTCTCGGTGAAAATATCGCCTTTATTTATATTGAAATGCTATTGAAAGACCCTCAACAAGAACTATATTATGGGCCAGTGGTACGTGTGCCTGTCAAATCTCTACAGGAAGGTGACGTGGATGGGCAGGTCTATCCCGTCTGGGAAGATAATATTCTGGTTGACTTGTCAATAACACCAGGTATGCGGATGGTTACAGATGGAACCAATTCAGCCCTGGCATTTACTCAACCAGCAGGATATGGCCTTGAAGAAGATTATCTCGATGGGCTTTTGATTCGAAAGAAAACCGATACCAAAATGAAGGCTCGGCTATTTTTTTCACCCGATGGTCAATTAAGCAAAATGATGGTTTTCAAGAATCGGAAAGGCCATCTTATTCCGCACACCCTAAAATTGGCTGAGGGCGACCAATTCCATCCTCAAATCCAGGTGTTTGGCAAAAATGATAGAGATGGTGTTGTGCGAGAAATTGGCAGCTGCTATTCCACACCGATCACATATCAGGGGATTCCGGTCAAACTAGCATCCGAAACCCCCATACCAGGCGAATATTATTTCTGCCTTGTCATTGAGGATTTGGGTGGACGGTCAAGCCGGTTGGGGCAAACAATTAAACTTGTAGCTTGAAGAAGAGATCTACTCTCACGAATCAAATTTCCAGGGCCACACAACGCATTCCGAAATCTCAGGAAATGCGACGATGTCAGCCTGGCCTTTTAGTACAAAGGTAGTTATCTTATAGCCAGCCAGGGCTTCTTTCGCTGTTGCTATTGTTTTTCCTGATACGCACACGTCGTCCACGAGTAGTATGTGCTTGACACCTTCTGGAATGTTGATCGAGTTGAGTAAAACTGGTGATGGTCGTTGAGGACTGTTATCTTCCGCGCGATAATTAATCCGAATCATAGTGGTTGAACAGCCTGCCTTGTAGGCGAGGAGGCAGGCTGCCACTGTTCCCCCACTGGCAATTCCAACCACGTGATCGAATTCTGGTAAAGGGATTTGGTCGATTCGCTTTGTAATTGTTAAAAAATCGAGGGTTACTTTGCTCATTAACATGATGGTCACGATCTATTGTGCGGATTTCTGCAATAAGAAAATATGTGATGCAGATTGATGGATTTTATCCTACGCAGATGCATTCCGTTGAAATTGCCGTTATGCCAGGATGGCACTGTGTGATTACCTTATATAGGTCAAGTAATTAACGGGGATCTGGCCATTTATTCTCTGGAAAATTTGTCGATTTTTCTTTTGCATTGCATCAATGATGGGCAGCGGCTCGAAATTAGTGATTAATAGCATGAATTCGTTGGGTGCCAGGCTGAGGAGTAGCTCATTAACGGTTGCCAGAGGAATTTTCCCTGTCAATAACAACACGGTTCCATCGATAATATGTTTAGGCTCTCCTGCGATCCACTCTGGATATCCTTCCACTGGCGGACGTTGATCAATGCTGCTTTCCGCCTTTTCGGGCAAAATTTCCGGTAATCCGGCTGCCACTCGCAGGTAATTGACGAAAATTCCGACATCCACTTGTCCAATTTCTGCTACACGTTCAATTGTGGCGATTTTTGTCACCGTACGTCGCAAGGCAGGGTTACGTAAATTCTTAAAGGCGGTTGCCGTATCTACGATATATTCCTCAAGTGCGGGGTATTCTTCCAGGACATCATAAAGTTTGCTTTGGCTTGTAATTTCCAATGTATCCTGCCTTTCCTAATTGTTGGAAAACCCATCATATGTTAATAGGCGTCGTTCGCCGGTTATTTCCTGAACTTCGCTCAAGTCCTGGGTTACTTCAAGAGTGCCGAGATAATGGTTATTCTCATCTCGCACAGCAAAATAACAAATATATATTAATTTCCCGCCTACTTTGATCCAAAACCGGGCACGGTCCTGCTTGCCTGTCTTAAAGTCCTGTACGATCTGTTTGACGATGTGGACGCTTTTTGGAGGATGGCAGTACTGAACTTTTCGACCTAAAATGGCGCGTGAACGATCGAAAACCCGGTTTTTACCTGGGCTAAAATACCTCACTGTGTTTTCGCTATCAACGAAAGTGAGATCAAAAGGCAGGGTTTGAAAAGTACCGATCAGTTCTTCCAGTGACAGACTCCCAGTTGGCATTTGGATACGCCCTGATTTGGATGTAACATTGCCAAGTGGGTTAGTCACCCCTCCTTCAGGGGTCCATTCAAACTCCGGTTCGTACAGGCAGTAACCATATTCATTGGTTTGAAGATAAATTTCGTACCAATCTTGTTCAGTTAATAAATTGAGTGCGGTCGGAAACATGATTTTTTCTTCTTTATAAATCATTTCCTCAATCGCTTCGATGGTAGGTAGGATGGCAAGTTGATAATAGGTGAGTGATTCTCCAGCGCTCAGTTCCTTGATATCCAAAAAACCGGCTGTGCAATTTTTTAACGCATCACGGACTTCATCATGCTTTCCCCACATCACCATGGGTGGGCCAGGTAGATTGTTTTTTTCAAAATAGGGGAAGAGCAAATATTCCTTGCGTCGATAATGTTTATCAACATCCATCAAGTTGTTTATAAGTTGAGTAACTGTATGAATTTTTTCGGTGACATCCGTGGTGGCAGGCATGTGCTCAAGTTTCCGAAACAGTTCTCTGATCTGACTTGCATTTTTTGAAAGGGCTATGTTTTCTTGAATGAATGTATGGACCGGGTGCCCAGGTATTGTCTGCGGGGTTTCTTGCAAATCCAGGTGTTTCTTGAGTACCCTGGTATGAGTATCGCAAAGTTTTTGTATGGCTTCTGCGGGAATACCTTCCTGAACAAGTTGTACCTCCATTAAAAATACATCACTGTAATCAGCTTCATCCAGCACATGTTCTAATTGAGTTTTCACCTTATCTTCTGATACGCCACTATGAAGTTGGCGAATCAGAGATTTCATGATGTTTACCCGATCCTGACGGTTGTTGATTATTTCACTCATGGCATTCCTTTTTCTATTAACATTGGATAATCTGTTTGCATTTTATCCTTTGGGTAATTCCCTGTATGTGATGAATGTTACGAATCGATACCCCAATATCACAACCGTCCTTTGGCCTAAATGAAAGTCTTTGTTAAATAATGCCCACCAAAAAAACTTGCTTAATGCTGTGTGGAAAATGGAGGTATTATTTAATGTGATGGGTATAATACCGAAACCAATTTTTCCTCTAAAAAAAATCGGAGACATATAAGTTATGGCTGAAGAAGAATTAACTGAAATCGCTTCAACTGCCTGTGGTGGGCGGCTAAAGGATACAACCGGGTATCCATCTTTTACTTACAAGGGGAAGATTGTATATTTTTGTACCGAAGATTGCCTACGTGCCTTCCTGAGTGATATGGATCGGTTTATGGCGGGTGAAATTGAACATCCCGCCTGATATCATGGATTTTATTTAGCCAAGATAAATTTGATCCCTATTGATCATAATCCCACAAAAAAATCAAGTTCGCTGGAGGCAACCGCATGCCAGAAGTTCACCGCAAACTACAGCCTATTCCTTTTACTGATATATCTTTTCAAGATGATTTTTGGTCCCCCAGGATAAAAGTAAACCGCGATGTCACTATTCCGCACATCTATGATCAGTGCCAAGCAACCGGTCGTATAAGCGCATTTACCCTTGATTTTCAAAGATCTTTGCCGGCACCAATAGTACTAATTTTTGGCGATTCTGATATTGCCAAGTGGGTTGAAGCCGCCAGCTTCTCGCTCGCTGACTTCCCAGATGAGAATCTGCAGGCGAAAGTGGATGATGTTATTGAGAAAATAATCCATGCCCAACAGCCAGATGGTTATCTCAATACTCACTTCATAAAGGGCGATCCGGCCATGCGATGGAAAAACCTGCGTGACTGGCATGAGATGTACTGCGCAGGACATCTTATTGAGGCGGCAGTCGCTCATTTTCATGCGACTGGTAGCCATGTTATGTTGGATGCTCTCACTCGATATGCCGATCACATTGATGCCACCTTCGGTCCTGAACCCGGGAAACGGCCAGGGTATTGCGGGCATCCTGAAATTGAACTTGCCTTGGTAAAGCTTTATCACGCAACCAACAATCCGCGTTATTTGCAGATGGCAACATATATGGTTGAAGAACGCGGTGCGCAACCTCATTATTATGATTGGGAAGCACGGCAGCGTGGGGATGACCCGGCCAAATACTGGGCAAAGACCTATGATTATTGCCAGGCCCACCTTCCTGTTCGCGAACAAACCAAGGTGGTCGGTCACGCTGTCCGGGCTATGTATCTATTGAGCGCAGTGGCTGACCTTGCACATGAGAAAAATGACCTCTCTCTACTAGTCACTTGCCAGCGTTTATGGGAAAACTTGGTATCAAAACGTATGTACCTGACCGGGGCAATTGGACCTTCTGCTCACAATGAGGGTTTCACCCAGGACTATGATTTGCCTGATGAAACGGCCTATGCAGAAACATGTGCGACGATTGGTGTGATGATGTGGAACCATCGCCTGCTTCAATTCAATGGCGAGAGTAAATATGCCGATGTGATCGAACGGGCTTTGTATAATGGCTTTTTGAGCAGCATATCCCTGACCGGGGACCAATTCTTTTATGAAAACCCTTTAGCAAGTTTCGGGGAAAATAGGCGTCAGACCTGGTTTGATTGTCCATGCTGTCCTCCGAATATTGCTCGGACATTCGCAAGCTTGGGACAGTACTTTTATTCTAGTAATGCGGATGGCGTTTGGGTTCATCAGTTTGCGCAAGGGACAGCCCATTTTGATCTTGGTGGTGTGCCCATCCAATTGAGACAACAAACTGATTATCCATGGAACGGGAATGTCAGAATTGAAATTGGCGTTGACCGGGTAACAGAATTTGGTGTGCATATCCGGGTTCCGGGATGGTGTCGCCAATGGTCTGTAAAAATAAATAATCTTCAGCTGGACATACAACCGGATGCAAACGGTTACCTGGTTATAAATAGGGATTGGAGCCCCGGTGATTGTATTTTCTATGCAATGGAGATGCCCATTGAGCTGACCTGGGCGAACCCGGCTGTAAGGGCCTTGCAGGGCCGGGTCGCGTTTCAGCGTGGCCCCCTGGTTTACTGCCTTGAGGCAGCCGATCACCAAGATATTCCCTTGGAAACAATTGCATTGGATGGACGGAGTTTGACCCCAGATGTGTTCGAAGCAGTCCATGAGCCAAACCTGCTTGGTGGGCTTACCATCATTCAGGGATATGCTCTGGCGCTTGCCCAGGAAGATGGGGCGGATCGTCTTTATCAGAACGCCATCCCAAAAGGGAAAAAAATAAAAATAACCGCACTGCCTTATTACGCATGGGCGAATAGGAATCCAGGAGCGATGCGGGTTTGGTTACCGGTTTATTAATAACGGCTAAATAACCTTGATTGTTGACCCACTTGGGGTTTTTTCCACTTCTACCCGGTGTGAAAAGGCTTCCTTTAACTCTTCGAGATGTGTGATGATCAAGATTTTGGCGAAATCCACGCGAACCAGGTTAATGGCTTCGACCAAGCGTTGTCGTCCAAGTGCGTCTTGTGACCCAAAACCTTCATCGATCACCAGTGTTTGCAACCGCGCACCTGTACGCCTTGCCAGGATTTCCGAGAGGGCCAGCCGGATGGCAAAATTAACCCGGAAAGCCTCTCCCCCCGAGAACATTTCGTAATCGCGTGTACCTGCTCCGTCACTGATTTGAATATCCAGGGTTTCCCGGAGATCATCCCGTTTCTTGTCTTTATACCCTGCCTGGGTGATAAATCGAACGCTCATTGCGCCGTCCGAGAGTCGTTCAAGCAGTTCATTAGCTTTTTCCTCAATTTGTGGAAGCGCTTGTTCAATTAGCAGGGCGGGAACCCCATCTTTGCCGAAAGCGCGCTCCAGGATTTTGTGATTCTTGATTTGCCCGGCAAGATCTTCGCGTTGATTTTCCAAACCAATTTTCCTCAGCCGCAAATCTTTTAACACATTTACTTTTTGATGAGCCGCGCCAACCTCCCGTGTGAGTATGTTTTCGCGTTCCTGTGCATCCAGGGCTGCGCGTTCGGCAGCTTGCAGATCTGGAATATTGGCTTGGAGCTCTTCCAGGGATCTCTTTTCATTAATACAGCTATCCCTGAGCTGATCGGTCTCTGATTGCGTGGAATTAACCTGGAGTTTGAGATCATCCAGTTCGCGTTCGATTGGGGCTAGCGCTGCCCGTGCTGCTTCAAGTGTGCGCAATTCATTTTCATATTTTCTGCCAGCTAGTTCAATTTGACGGGTGTTTTCATGTAAGGCAGTGTCGTAGCCCAGGGTTAGCAATCTGGCATCAATGGTTGCCAGTAATTCTCGTTCCGCGGCTGCTAATGCATTTTGTTCCAATATCAACTCAAGATTTTCCAGGCGGGGCTTGCCGGTTTGCAGCCAATCGTTTTGCATCCTTCGGAGCGTATCCAGTTGTGTGACAAACTGGGATATGATCGAAGTATGTTTTATCCTTTCTTCATCAAGTCCCTTTAATTCCAGTAACTTATTTTCAATCTCTCGTACTTTTTCCTCAACCGTTTCAAAAATCGATGCACTCTGCGGGCTGGAAATTCCAAGGGCCTTGCCAATTGCCAGCAGTTCGCGATCTATCCGCGCCAGGTTTTGTTTAGCCAGAGTGCAATAATCCCCAGTTTTGAGCTTATCTTTTACTTCTACCAGGCGGTGAGAATAGCCCTCTTCCCATTCCGCAATTGCTTGCAAATTGGCTTGCAATCGTTCCTTGATTTTGGTCAGGTTGGAGACATGCAGTAGCTGGTCCTTTTCTGCTCGGCCTGTATTGCTTGTCTCCTTTTCCAATAAGGTGATTTCTCTTGTAAGGGTCTCCAATGTGCTTTTATTCTTACGAAAATCATCCCCTTTTTGTTTGCCTTCTGTTCGTAATGATTCGATCAGGTTTACACGTTCCTGTGCAGAGAGAGGCTGTCCACATAAGGGGCAGATTGCCCCAGATGAAACCTCGAGTTTTTTGATCCGTTCATCCAACGCTTCCATTTCCAGTTTCAACCGGTCGTTGTTACTGCGCAAAACCAGCAGGGTATTCCGCCTGGATTGGATTTGATCATCAAGTTGCTTGTTTTTCTCCAGTAATATTTCCACCTGGCGAAGCTGTTCTTCTGATTCAGCTTGCTCGGTCTGTAATCGAAGGAGAGCAGAACGTTGGGTCTCAATTAATTCAGCTTGTTTTTCGAGTGATTTCATCTCTTGTTCAAGCCGGGCTTTTTCATTACTGATTTCTGTGAGCGGGGCGAGGCGCAGGTTGGCCTGTTCGCGGAAACGGGAAACGATGGCTTGGGATTGTTCGAGCTGTAAGCGATGTTTGAGACGGGTTTCCAAAAGTTCAAGCGAAGAATTCTCTCGGGTTAATTCAGCTTCCATTCTACCAATTTGGTTGGCCCGCTCTCCCGTATCTTTCTCGAGGCGCAGTAGATTATCACGTTCTTGTTCCAGCCGGGCTTGTTCTGCGCTAATCCTTTTTAGCGGTTCCTGTCTCTCTTTTTCCTGGTCACGAAAAGTACTTGCCAGGTCTTCCATTTTTGCCAGCATTTCACGGTTTTCGAGCCAGGCCTGGTGGGCAGCCTCGATTCTTTCGGCTTGTTGAATAATTTCCAGGTGTTGTCCACGTTCGTGGTTACGACTGGATTGCCGCGCGAGCAGTGCGTTTAGACTTGTTGTACCTCGCGTAAGTTGCAATTCCAAATTATCAACGATTTCCTTTTGGCGCTTCAAGCTTTCCCGCGCTTGTTTGATTGTTGTCATAACAAGCTCCTGGGTTTTGCGGGTTTCAACCTGCCTGGATAGGTCCTGCTCAAGATCTTTCAACCTTGCCAGTCGAGTCGGTTCCTCGGCTAGTTCAGCATTAATTTCCATCAACCTGCCATCCAACGATGACAGGTCGCTTTCGATCGATTTGCGCTGATCAGCGGTTTTTTCGCGGTATGTTTCCCAAATTTCCAATCCCAAAATACTGGCAAGAATCCGTTTTCGATCACCCGGCCGTTGTTGGGTGAATTGATCTGCTTTTCCTTGCAAAAAAAAGGAAGCATTGACGAAAGTGTCATAATCCATGCGTAAAACGGTTTCGATTCTTGCCTGCGTGGCACGCATGGTAGCCTCAGTGAGAACACGCAGTCTCTCCCCATCTTGGATTTGTAATTCGAGCAGGGTACTTTTTCCACGTGTTAGCACGCGTTGGATTCGATAAATATTATGTTCATACTCAAACCGGAAAACTACTTCCGCGCTTTCGGAAGTGCTGTTGATCAGGGTTTCGTCCTTTTTTCGGGCTTGTCCAAACAATACCCAGGTAATTGCATCTAGCAGGGAGGATTTGCCAGCTCCATTATTCCCAGAAATGCAAGCCAGATCAAAAGTGGAGAAGTCGACCTCAACAGTGTTGTGATAGGAAAGAAAGCCGGTGAGTTTCAATTTTAATGGGATCATGGTGTTATTTTAACCTACGAACAGCTTCTATCTAATTTTACTTGCCCGGTGTCTTGACTGATGTTATCATAGTGTGGTGTTTAGTCATGATATTTCCACCAGCCGCCGACGTTCTACTTTGATCGCTATTATACTGGCGACCATACCATGCTATTGCATCGGCTGGTTGGCGTGGACCCTTACCCCTGAAAAACCGACTCCGACCCCAACGATTACTAATACTCCATTGGTGACTGGCACAGCCTCTGCTACCGTTACACCTTGGGCTTTGCCAAGTCTTACAACGGGGCCAACCTTGCCGCCCAATCTCCAGACGGCCACGGTTATTGTAAACCCCACCCTGCCTTTTACCCCCACCAACAGCGTTACCCCAGAACCTTCCTGGACGCCTTTCCTACCGCCAACATTCACTTTTACACCCAGTTGGACGCCCATATCGCCCACGGCTACTTACACACCTATACCGCCAACTTCTACACCGCTTCCTCCTACAAATACTACTGTGCCCAGTCCTACCGTAACCTCGACAGAGACCGAAACCCCAACAGTCACCCCTACCCCTTGATTTAATCATTAACTATCCAACCTATCCAAGAGCCCAATTCCAATGTCAGAATTTACCCCCTTTTTAAGATCCATGATGTCCGTCTCAGGCCTTTCAGGTCATGAGGCGCCTATCGCCAAGATCGTAGAAGAAAAGTGGCGTCCGTTGGTTGACGAGTTAACCGTCAGCCGCCTGGGCTCCCTGCATGGTCTGAAAAAAGGCAGCCTGGCGACTTCGCTGCCTGCTGGTAAGCGGCCTTCAATCATGATTGCAACACATATGGATGCCATTGGTTTGATGGTTACCCAGATTGTAGGTGAATTTTTACACATCACCCAGGTGGGTGGGATTGATCCACGGATTTTACCTGGTACGCCTGTGATGGTCCATGCGAGTGGTGCTGGAGGGGGTGAAGCCATTTTTGGCGTTGTAGCTCAACCACCCTTACGTGCATTACCACCCGGTAGTGGCGATGCTCCAGTTCCGCTAAAAGACTTGCTGGTCGATATAGGCCTGACTGCCCGAGAAGTGGCTGCACGTGTCAATGTAGGGGACCTGGTTTCGTTTGCAACTGAGCCGGTTGATTTGTTTGGGGATGTCATCTCCGGGCACACACTCGATAATCGTGCATCCATAGCAGCACTGACCGTTGCCCTCGAACAGCTCAAATCATGTATGCATGTATGGGATGTTTGGGCAGTTGCTACTATCCAGGAAGAGACTGTGTTGGGGGGTGCCTATACCTCGGCATTCCAATTACGACCAGATCTGGCAGTGGCGATTGACGTGACCTTTGCCAAGGGACCCGGGGCATCGGATTGGAAAACTTTTCCTCTTGGAAAGGGGCCAACGATTGCGGTTGGGCCCAATATGCACCCATATCTATTTAAAAAATTCAAAGAGACAGCCGATCGTCTCGAAATACCATATGGAATCGAAACAAACCCGACTCATAGTGGTACGGATACCTATGCCATGCAGGTTAGCGCAGAGGGTATTCCGACCATGGTGCTTGGCATTCCGTTACGTTATATGCATACACCGGTCGAAGCTGTTGCTTTAAAGGATATTTCGCGCACTGGGCGCTTGCTGGCTGAATTCATTGCGGCCCTTGATGTGGATTTCATAGAAAAGATAACCTGGGACGACTAAAATGGCAAACAAGACAACTCCTGTGATTGGTGCTTCCCAGATCAAACTGCTTGAAAAGTTATGCAATGCAGTGGCTGTGTCTGGTGACGAAGGTGAAGTACGCAAAATTGTTTTGGAAGAAGTGAAACCATTTGCCGATACCGTTAAAGTTGACGCGCTTGGGAATGTATTGGTATTTCGAGCCGGCAAGGCTAGCCAGCGTGTGCGCGTGATGCTTGATTGTCATATGGATGAAGTTGGCTTCATGTTGGTAAATGATGATGGCGATGGTCTGTATACATTTGAGGTGGTCGGTGGGATTGATGCTCGCTCTCTGCCTGGTAAACAGGTTCTTGTTGG
>CAIVSQ010000155.1 GCA_903908605.1 uncultured Anaerolineae bacterium | reverse complement strand
GAATAATAATTCCTGGCTGTTTTATGAGCTTGGTTATTCATTTGTATTTGTTGCTGTGTGTATAAATTTTTCTCAAGGATAAAAACATGCTTGATTCCGAAACCCGCCGCCGTATTGACTCTGCCCGTGACATCCTGGTCGGGAAAGTGCCCGACCCTAAAAGCCAGGTGGAGCAAATCACGATTGCGCTGATCTATAAATTTATGGATGATATGGACAGGCAATCCATGGAAATGGGCGGCAAAGCCAGTTTCTTCAAGGGCGAGTTTGAGAAATATGGATGGGGCAACATCTTCAACCCACGCATGGGCGGGATTGAAATGCTCAACCTGTATGGCGAAGCCATCACACGCATGAGCCAGAACGCCAGTCTGCCGGAGCTTTTCAGGCAAATCTTTAAAAATGCTTTCCTGCCTTACCGCGACCCTGAAACGCTCAAAATGTTTCTGAAGACCATCAACGAATTCAACTATGACCACTCCGAAAAGCTGGGTGACGCCTTTGAATACCTGCTCTCGGTGCTCGGTTCGCAGGGCGATGCCGGGCAGTTCCGCACCCCGCGTCACATTATTGATTTCATGGTCAAGGTGATCAACCCCCAGAAAAACGAGACCATTCTCGACCCGGCCTGCGGCACGGCGGGATTTCTGATATCGGCCTACAAGCACATTGTTCAATGCAATATCGACGCTGGCAAACCGTTGACTGCCCAGGAAAAACAGCTTCTATATGACAACTTTACCGGCTATGATATTTCACCAGACATGGTACGGCTCTCACTGGTCAACCTGTACCTGCATGGCTTTATCAAACCAAATGTCCATGAATACGATACATTGGCTAGTGAGGAGCGCTGGAACGATTACGCCGACGTTATCCTGGCCAACCCACCCTTTATGTCGCCAAAAGGCGGCATCATGCCTCACAAACGCTTCTCGGTGCAATCCAATCGCAGCGAGGTGTTGTTTGTCGATTACATGGCCGAGCACCTGACCCCCAACGGCCGGGCCGCCATCATTGTGCCGGAGGGCATCATCTTTCAGAGCGCCAACGCCTATAAGCAGTTGCGCAAATACCTGGTCGAGAACAATTACCTGTGGGCCGTAGTCTCGCTCCCGGCGGGTGTCTTTCAGCCTTATTCGGGCGTCAAGACTTCGATATTGTTTTTGGACAAAAAGCTGGCGAAGAGAACCGGCAAGGTGCTGTTCGTCAAAGTCCAGGCCGATGGTTTTGACCTAGGCGCGCAGCGCAGGCCGGTGGAGCGCAACGATCTGCCGGAGGCGATCTCTGCCTTGGAACTTTACAAAGGCTTTATCGAAGCGCCCCAAGGAATTGATTTATTTGATGATAAACATTTCGGAATAGTTTCGGAACATATTGAAGCTACCGCAGTTCCTGTCGCCCAGATCGCCGAACAAGATTACAACTTGAGTGTAGATAGGTATCGAATTAATGATAATTTAGGAAGGACAAATTTCCCTCCCGTGGCTATTGGAGATATTTG
>CAIVSQ010000154.1 GCA_903908605.1 uncultured Anaerolineae bacterium | reverse complement strand
TTTTTGTTTTTGGTGCGCGCCATTAGAACTCTCTCTTGAATGCTCTATCAAGAATTGTCGGCATCCCGAAAGGGGACAATGTCAACGCCGACAACTTCCGCTCTATCTCATCCTGTGCCTCAGTGGCCGAGTTTCTTGTATGATGAGATGAAATATCCGCCTGGCGCTTTCACCTGCCGTAAACTTTTCATTCCGACCAAATCTTTTGTGTATTTTCCAATCCAGTTATTAACAACCCAATCGCGTAAGTCATCGCTGAGTTCAGTATAGCGTCTGGTGAAATCAGGATTACTCTTAATTGCTTTGAAAACATCCAAAATTACATCTTCGCCATATGGTTCGCGAAGCGTGGTTCTCATCACATCTTGAACCAAAATCTTTACACCTTCGGTCTTGTTTGCCATGTTATCGCTCCTTCTGTTTTCAAATTGAGAGAGTAGATATAACTCTCCCTTAAACGCCCGATCCAACACGTATTGCATCAATATCTGTAAGCGCAACCCTTTCCCCTTCTCGGATTGTGCTACCCCTCCAAGGGGCAGCACAATCATGCTTAACCTGTTTTCGCGGTTTGATCGTTCTCTTATTTCCTCAGCCTGGCCAGCGCCTCGCTGACTTTCCGCCCCTTTTGCTCGATGATATCCAGCAGTTCATCCGGGGTGCGCAGGTCTTCATTCGATTTGGCATTCGGATTGACGGCCTTCAGGTCGTAGCCGTTCGCCTCAATCTCGGCGCGAGAGACGGTCCAACTGCGTTCTGATGCTGCACGGGTGGGCAGCAAACGGAAAAATTCTTCAAAACGTTCGGTCTTCAGGGGAGTCTTTTTTCCAACTTTGATATCGGAAAGATCGTAGTACCAGATTTTCTCGGTCGGCTTGCCCTTGGTGAAGAAGAGCAGGTTGGTTTTGACACCCGCGCCGGCGGCAGTGAAGACACCGCCTGGCAGGCTGAGAATGGCCCACAGGTCACAGTCATCCAGCAGTTTGCGCTTGGTTTGCAGAAAGGCGGTCTCGTTGGTGCGGAACAGCACACCTTCGTCCAGCACGATGCCGCATTTGCCGCCTGGTTTCAGGCTGTCGATGACGTGCTGCAGGAACAGGATCTGGGTGGCGCCGGTTTTGTAAGCGAAACGAGTCTGGGCTTCCTTGCCTTCCTTACCGCCAAATGGTGGGTTGGTCAGGATCACATCAAAGAGTGATGGCGCGCCCTGGAACAAGCCGCCGAAGGTCTCCTGACCGGTGAGCGAGTTGCCATGCCACAGATGCGGTTCGTCGATGCCGTGCAGCACCAGATTGGCCAATGCGATCGGGTAGATCAGATTTTCTTTTTCGCGACCATAAAAGGTGCGGGTTTTGAGTGCTTCGATCTGGTCGGGGGTGGCGCTGCCAGTTTTGATCTGGTCGTCGATGTATTCGTAGGTCTGCGCCAGGAAACCGCCAGTGCCGCAGCACGGATCATAGACGGTTTGCCCCGGCTGCGGGTCGATGGCACGGATCAGGGTGCGAATAACCTCGCGCGGGGTGAAGAACTGCCCACCGTCATTGCCCTTTTCGCCCATCTTGAGCAGCAAGCCTTCATAGACCTGCGAGAGAGCAAAGATGTGGGTGGTATCGATGTTCTCGTGCCGGATTTCGTGGACTTTGTCGAGTACATCCAGGAAGTTCTTTTCGGGATCCACGCGCACACGCTCGACACCCGATAAGATTTCGCTGATGACTTTCTGGCGCGAATTGGCATTGGGACGGTCGCGCAGACCTTTGAGGTAGGGCAATAGTTCGGTGTTTACGAAACCAAAGAAAGCACCCAGGGCGCCATTTTGCAGCTCGACGCGCTTTGTACCCTTGGGGTCGGCCCAATCCTGCCAGCGATAGGGCGATTCCAGTGAAGGCGCAAAGTCTGCCCCTACGGCCTCGGCGCGCTCGGTTTCCTGGGCTTCGGTGTCATCCAGGATGCGCAGGAACAGGATCCAGGTTAGTTCAGGGACGTACTGCAGCGCGCCGGCGCAGTTGGAACGGCGCAGGATGTTGCAGATGCCCCAGACGTACGAATCGAGGCTGGATTGGGTGGTGAATTTCAAACTGTTCGTTTTCGAAGTGGCGATTTTTGGCATGGATTAACACCAGGGAAGAAGTGAATAAAAAACAATTTTGGCAATGATCTGGGAAATTTACGCAGATTCTTTCAGCACGCGTTCCAGCAAGTCGCTGACTTTGAGTTCTTTGGCCCACTGGTGCAGGTACTCCAGGTCCAGTTCGCCGGCCCTGGTTTTGAGCACCCCGAGAATATCCCGCCACTGCCGCTCGGAGACTTCGCCGCCCAGGCGATACCACTCCAGCTTGGATAGAATCGTGTCTTCGGCGCTGGCGAAATTGGCGCTAATGGCTGTTTCAAGTTGGAAGGTCTGACGCTGAACGCGGGCGAGTTGAGATTGCTGGAAAGGGCGTGGCCGTGGAATAAAAACATCCACCTTGAACATGCTTTCGCGGTGGATGATGTTAAAGCTGGAGTTGCGCTGGATGGATTCGGCGATCATTTCATCGTCGATGTAAAACTCGCTTTCCAGTGCAGTAATAAAGGGCCGGATGTGCTCTGGGCGCATTTCGGTGATAATGCCGGAATCCTGGGTGGTGCGTACCATACCGTAGAGGGTGCTGGCAAGCGACCCGCCGATCAGGTAAGGAACGCCAAGTTTTTCAAGAATGCCGGTGACTTTAAGCGTGACTTCAATAGGCTCATTCTGCATGATTGATTTCCCCATAAACTTTGCGCGCCAGGTCTTCACCTAATAACAAACCGGCCAGGCGGCGCCGCAATTCGGCCTCGCTGGCCTGAGGATAGCGCGAGCGCAGGCCGGTCAGAGCCAGGGTGCGCGCCGAGGCATTGAGCTGCGCCAGCATTTCCATTTTGCGCGCCGGGCCAGCCTCCCGCAGTAATTTGATCTGCAGGGCTTCCATTTTGGGGTGGGTGTCAGAAAATAAGGTTGTCATAGTTTTAGTATAGCATTCTCTCAAGCCATAGCGCAGAGGATTTATTCGGCATCAGCTCTCCCACATAGACATGTCGAAATATGCAAACATGGGCTGTGGGGCCGGACATCGATCAAGCATCACCCTGTTCATCAGGGATATAAACACGCTTCAAAGGAATTAATCCTTTATGGCGTGAGTCGAACTGCTCGTAGTGTTGCAAGGCTAGTACATCTTGGCAGAAAAGGGTCTTTAGTGGTATAGCATAGGTATTCCCGAGCAGGAGAAACCCGATGCCCATACCGAAAGCCCAAGAAATGAAATTGACAGATGCAGAGCGACAAGGATTAGAAAAACTGGTCAAGC
>CAIVSQ010000153.1 GCA_903908605.1 uncultured Anaerolineae bacterium | reverse complement strand
TGTCACTGCGAACGAGCGCTCCTCAGCAATTGAGGCAGTCTGCTCTTTTACCAGCACACACCCAGCACCCATGTCACTGCGAACGAACGCTCCTCAGCAAGTGCGGCAGTCTGCTCTTTTGCCAGCACACACCCAGCACCCATGTCACTGCGAACGAGCGCCCCTCAGCGAGTGTGGCAGTCTGCTCTTTTGCCTGCACACACCCAGCACCCATGTCACTGCAAACGAGCGCCCCTCAGCGAGTGTGGCAGTCTGCTCTTTTGCCAGCACACACCCAGCACCCATGTCACTGCGAACGAGCGCTCCCCAGCGAGTGCGGCAGTCTGCTCTTTTACCCGCACACACCCACCCTCGGGACCTGGTTGTACAACCTATTCGTTTTTTCAAGACAACCAATTAGCACACCACCGGTAATCCCAATATTCCAGGTACAACCACCAGCAGCAAGATACCAAGCAGGCACATTACAGCTTCTAACAGTGAGCTTTCTTCATTTAAGAAGTGTAATTGTCAACAACTTGCAAGCGTGCCAGGCCGGTGTTAAAAACAAACAAACCGCCCAACCCTACTGCTCCGCAGACCCACAGGTTAACCTTTTTTCTTCGGGTCAACCGGCTTCTTATCCTCAGCGGGATTCTCGACTGGTTCTTCCGGCTTTTCATCCAACACAGGCAGCACCAGCAGCAAATAGGCAGCGGCCGTATGCACAATGCTTTCGGGGTCAACCAGCACGCCGAGGTAGTGATCTGCCCCTAGGGAAACATGCTGGTACATAAAGCCGCGCTCGTTAACCTCACCCAGGTACTCATCGCGCGCCAGCGGCACCTGGCGGTAGATCTTGCCATTGGTCAGGTCGAGCGAACCGATATATTCATCCGGGCCAAAACGCTTGCGATAAATACGGCCCTTATCCAGGTCCACCCAGCCAACGTACTCATCAAAGCCAGTCTTGTCCCTGAAAACACGACCATCCTTCTCCACCCGGCCAAGCACCCGGTCCGGCTTCCCAGCAATATGAAAATACACTTTTCCCATACCAACCTCCTCGGTTAAACCATGCAGACCAATCGCGCCGCAGGTCAAGATTCCCGCTCGCGCATTACACTATCCTTCATGGAAATATAACCAGCCCGCCGCACAGCATCCGGGCCTCCCCGCAAGTGATTTTTTTTCGAAGAACATTACCACGAAAAATTCACGGAAAAATCTTCTTCTTCGCGTTCTCTCATTCACAGTGGCCCCACTGGTATGGAATAATCTCAACAGAACACTTCCTTACCCAGGACCCACCTCGCGGCAACCTTAAAATCAGGGGATCACTGGCATCGTAAACACAAAACGAGAAAATCTCAACATTTGTTGAGATAAATATCAACAAAATGAAGTTGTTCAAACCCCGATTCGTGATTATCCTATACCACGCAATCATACCATTTCACCCGCAAACGGGACAGGCTATGGCCACTCGATCAAATGCAACCGCAGGCAATCGCTATTATTACAAACCCACCAGCGCAGCAAGTGACGGGTTGGGTACCGCCATGCAAGATTGGCGTACCGACGTCCTTAACCACCTGCTGCCGGTGATCTGCCTGCTGGCTTCTCCCGCCCTGCTGAACGTAGTATTCAGCACCGACTATAAATCTGTGGAATCGATGCTGGGGTTGCTTCTCTTCGGTCTGCTCTACATCGGCATCCTTCTCTTAACCATCTGGCGCAACCTGGGACCCTTCAAACGCAGCTGGGGCCTGATGGGCATCATTTACTGCACCAGCCTGGTAGCCTTCTGGCGGGCAGGGCTGGTGGGCGATGGCCTGCTCTACTTGCTGTTATTAAATGTGCTGGCAATGATGTTATTAAACACCCGCTCAGGAATGTTTTTTGGGGTGCTGTCCATCCTGACCTACCTGTCTTTCCTGTTTTTATTCCAGCAAAAGCTAATCGGCGCTCAGTTAATTTTCGGTGACAACCCGCTGGACATCCGCTTCTGGGTCATCAACGGCATCACCCTGGTTTCGGGCCTATTGGTGATTATCTTCGTCAACTCACGCTCAACCGATTTTCAATTACAGGTGCTCAAAAAGGAACAACAGGCCTCTGATCAGCTCGCTACCGCCAACCAGGAGCTTTCTGAAGCCTATGACGCCACCCTGCAGGGCTGGTCCAATGCCCTCGAACTGCGCGAACGCGAGACCGCCGGGCACAGTCAGCGCGTGGTAGAACTGACCCTTCAACTGGCTGAAAAATTAGGGGCCAGCCCCGAACAACTCATCAACATACGCCGGGGTGCCTACCTGCACGACATTGGCAAAATCGGCATCCCGGATAGCATCCTGCTCAAACCCGGCCCGCTGACCGCTGAAGAATGGCAGATTATGCGCCAACACCCGGTCTACGCCCAACGCCTGCTCGCACCGATCGCCTTCCTTAGGGACGCGCTGGATATTCCCTCGCTGCACCACGAACGATGGAACGGCAGCGGCTACCCACTCGGCCTGAAGGGCGAGCGGATCCCCCAGGCGGCCCGCATCTTCATGGTGGTGGACGTCTGGGACGCGCTTATAAGCGACCGGCCCTACCGGGCAGCCTGGTCCGCAGAAAAAACCCGCGCCTACCTGCACGAAAACGCCGGCACCCTCTTCGACCCATGGGTGGTGGAAGCCTTTTTGGCATTGACCGAAACAGGCGGGTAGTACAGCCCGAAGGATGCTAAAACGAAAACACCAGGCAAGGAGGGGTCCTCTTTACCTGGTGTTTATTCATTTTCGACGGGAATTTATTAGCAACCGCCCAAACACCAATATAGGGATTCCGGTGCCGCACCGACAGGCTGAGCAGTTAATGAAAACATAATCACCAGCACAGCAATCACCAGCACAATAAAAGTTGCCACAACAAAACCGAAATTCAAAAGTCTCGATTGCTCTGGACTATTGACTGCACTATTACCCCTAAAATAACCGGTCTCACCACCCGAACCCTTTGGTTTTATATTCACAAATCTTCTCCCGAGGAATGACGATCCTCATCAAATAATCACCCGTCATTGATAAGAATTTTATTCACTTTTGGGAATTTAAGGTGCAAACATAATGATATTGTTATGGAAAGGGGGGGGAGGAAACTGGGAACAGCAAGCTATTTGCATAGAAAGGAGTATGGCATTGGCCTGCTGTGCAAACTTGCGCATGAGAGGACCGAACTAATTCTGAAAGAAAGACTTGGCGCTCATGGTTAGCGGGATAACAAACGGCTCGATAGAAACCCAGGCAAGGAAAAGAAGGCACACCGGAATAGACCACCTTCTTACGATGGTCTATTCCGGCTTCTATTGAATATCAATTACCGCATGGATAGAAGAAGCCAGGGAAAGAAAAAATTATCACCAACGATCAGTTTGGTGTCTTCTGTACCCTGTCGTATTTGAAGGATGTCCGCGAAATTTCCGGCTCGTCATCGGGTGTGATGTGGTAAATCGAATCCTTCATTCAGTTGCCATGCAAGAAAAATCGACATTACTACGACCAATACGAAAACCGGATATTAAATATTCATAAGGGTCAGGACTCAATACAGTTTAAATCATCGTTCAATAAGATCTTCGCCAATACATTGCG
>CAIVSQ010000152.1 GCA_903908605.1 uncultured Anaerolineae bacterium | reverse complement strand
TGCATTCTGGTTGGTCGGTGAAAGAACCCTGCCCCAACTGCACTTCTCTGTTGATCGTTTTACCATGCCTTTCATGTTGGGTTCGAGCCTGATCCTGACCGCCCTGCTCGGGTTGCTGAACAAACGACCACACCTGCAGGTGGGTCTTCTGGCGCTGCTGCTGGCTTTTTCTGCCGGAAAACAATTTCAGACCAACAGCCTTTACCGACACGACTGGGACACCCAGCGAGCACTCTTCTGGCAAATGGCCTGGCGTATCCCCGCCATGCAACCGGGCACAACCCTGCTTTCCAACGACCTGCCGGTGACCTTGTTCAGCGACAATTCGCTTTCCGGCCCGCTGAATTGGATCTACTCACCACCTGGCAGGATGAATCACATCCTCTACTTCGCCTCGGTTCGCACAACCGAAGGGCGAGCACTCGGAACAGGGCTTGTACCAGGTATCAAATTTAAACAGAATTACCTTGCAACCACTTTCGATGGCGACACCTCAAAAATGGTTGTCTTTGTGTTTGATCCGCCTGCCTGTCTGCGGGTGCTGGATCCAGAAATCGACCCACACAACAAGCTGATCCCTGCCCTACTGCGCGATGCCGCTGCGCTGAGCAACCCATCCATGATCCTGCCCTCGCCCGCCGCTGTTCTACCCGAATTTTACCAACCTGAAATCGCCCGCGGATGGTGTTTTGACTTTGCCCAGGCAGAACTTGCCCGGCAAACTTTCGACTGGCAAGCTGTCAATCAAATCTACAAACGAACCTTAAAAAACGGCGAACGTACCAATGATCCGCTGGAATATTTTGTCTTCATTGAAGCGCTTGCTCATAGCGGTGATTGGAAAGATGCCCAAAAACTTACCCTGGATGCCTACAAAGTATCGAAGGAAATGACGCGCCCCAGCCTGTGCGCACTGTGGAAACGCATCGAACGCGATACGGCTGTCGATCAAACATCACCGGCAGCCGTCCAACAAGCGCGCACGGCATTAGTGTGCCCCTGAAATAAGCCGCACCTATTTACATCACGACAACAAGGCTCCCGACCCACGAACTGGTCGGGAGCCTTGTTGTTAAATACTTCATTTACTTTGCCTGCCAGGTTTGCAGAAAGACCGCAAAAAATAACCCTTGACAAGGGTAATAATATGATAAAATTTCATTAATAGAACGCATATTCTACTACCCGGAAGTTGATCGCTCATCGAAAGAAAATTAATTTGATCCAATAGAGGGGATCAGCTCTGGTATTTCCATTTTTTCATTGGAGTGTAAATAAAATGAAGTATTTCGCAGGGTTTGTAGTGATTGTTTCGCTATTTGCCTTTATATACTCGGCAAGCGCAAAATATGTGCCCATCCGAACATCCATCGCCAATTCAATCGACGCCATGACCATCCAACGCAGCGAAGACCAGATCCAGGCGCGCAGGCAAAACCAGTCAGATTGGGCCATCCAACAGGCAGAAAAAGAACTCATCCTCTCGGAGCGCAGCCAAATATCACCAGATATCGTCGTTGGATGGAAAAACGTTCTGCCCTGGTTGTTTGGTACTGGTGCAATTTGCCTGGCAATTTTGTTTTTTTCAGCTACTTATGGGGTCAGCAATGTAACACTCAATCTCAGCCGGGCAGCGGCTGACAGGGCCAGGTTGGTCGCCCGCCAAATTCCACTCGATCCACAAACTGGTAGTTTTCCAATGCTTGTCTCAGAAGACGGCAATTACTTAGTCGATATGAACAACTTCGCAGCGCTGCACACCGATCGTGAATACGCCCCCCAAATTCAGTTCGTCGACAAATCCAACACTCTACGCAAATTAACCGTGGTTGGTTTTTACAATCCCAGCTCAAAAACTGACCAGGCTGAGATTATTTATCCTACCTATTCTGATCAATAACCTGCCATTTTTACATCCCACAACGGCAATTTTCACAACATTAGGCAGGTTTGGCTAACAATCGGGACCAACAGATCATAAATTAGCCAAACCGGTACATTAAGCATATATTTTGTTATGACGCCTATCACTGGACCTTTCTCTTTTGCTGACGTATACTAATTAAAGTATTGTGAAAATACGCACAAATCAGAAAGGGATACCATGACCGAGGAAGATCCTAGAATTTTGGAATTGCGCGCCATGCGCGCCAAGTCTCGTGAGGGCGGCGGCACTGACCGTATTGCTAAACAACATGCCAAAGGCAAATTCACTGCACGTGAACGGATTGAAACGTTGCTTGATCCAGGCACCTTCAATGAGCTGGAACCCTTTATTACCAGTCATACCGATGACCTTTCGCTGGCTACCGAGAAGTTCCTCGGGGACGGAGTCGTCACAGGCTACGGATTAATCGACGGAAGAATTGTATATGTGTACGCTCAAGATTTCACTATCTTTGGTGGCACACTGAGTGATATGCAATCCCATAAAATATGCCGGGTCATGGACCTGGCTTTGCGCAATGGTGCCCCATGCATCGGCCTGCTCGATTCTGGCGGGGCGCGCATCCAGGAAGGCGTAAAAGCTCTGGGTGGTTATGCCGAAATATTCCGCCGTAATGCTCAATATTCGGGTGTCATTCCACAAATATCGGTCATGCTCGGACCCTGCGCCGGTGGCGCGGCTTACTCCCCTGCCCTGCAAGACCTGATCATCATGGTCGAAAAACAATCCTTCATGTTCCTGACTGGCCCCGATGTAATCCGTGCTGTGACGGGTGAAGTGATTGATGCCGAAGCGCTCGGTGGATCAGCCATCCACATGGCTATCAGTGGGGTGGCTCACCTTGCAGAAAAAAGCGAAGCGGACGCGCTCCAAAAAGTTCGCGCATTTCTTTCCTATTTACCTTCCAACAATGTTGAAAATCCGCCCTTCCTTGCCGGCAATGACAACCCATCGCGCATGGATGAGCATCTAAACAGCATCGTGCCAATCGACCCCTCCCTGCCGTATGTCATGCACCAGGTAATCGAATCGGTGGTGGACAAAGGCAGTTTTCTAGAAATCCAGCCTGCCTGGGCACGCAATGCCATTATCGGGTTGGGACGCATCGGTGGTCACGCTGTGGGTATTGTCGCCCAGGAACCAGCCGTCATGGCAGGTGTGATTGACATCGACGCCAGTGACAAGATGACCCGCTTTGTTCGCATGTGCGATTGCTTCAATGTACCGCTAGTCACTTTTGTTGACTCGCCCGGCTTTTTACCTGGCATTGCCCAGGAACACGGCGGGATCATTCGCCATGGTGCCAAGTTGCTGTATGCCTATTCAGAGGCGACCGTGCCCAAGGTTTGCGTGATTACACGCAAAGCATACGGCGGCGCTTATGTCGTCATGTCGAGTAAGTATCTTGGCACCGACGTAACGTATGCCTGGCCCAGCGCCGAAATCGCTGTGTTGGGGGCCGAAGGCGCGGTCAATATTCTCTATAAAAAGCAAATCGAATCTGCGGATGACCCTATCGCAGAACGAAAAAAACTCGCGGATGAATATCGCCATAAGTTTAACAACCCATATACAGCCGCCAGCACCGGTTATGTGGACGATATCATCGAACCACGAGAAACCCGTGCCAAGGTCATTGCCGCCCTTTCAGCCCTGCGCGATAAGTACGCACCCGCCCCGCCCCGCAAACACGGCAACATCCCAGTCTAGGAGCTTTCATGTTAACCAATATGGTTACTGCTCTTGAAATTACCGCACTGGGCATGGGACTGGTATTTTCCGCCATCATCCTGCTGTGGGCTATGATGCAGGCTCTGACCGCTCTGCCATTTGGGCAAAATACACCCGAAAAAGCGCTCCCCAACCCAAACCCAGCCCTCACAGCAAACGAAGAGGATGAAATTATGGCTGAGGTCGCGGCCATTGCAGTTGCATTGGCGCTTGCAGAACAAAGCCAGTCCACCGCCCGTCCCCTGCCACAGCCACCCACAGCCTTGGTTAGCGCCTGGCAGTTGGGTATGCGCTCGCGTCAGATGTATGAAAAAGGCAATCACTAGCCCAATCCCGGGCTCGCTCTAGCGGAGAAATTTATATGAACTACAACATTCATATTGGCGATACCAGCTACTTTGTTGAAATCGAAGATATCAATCAACGTCCAATCGTAGCACGAGTCAATGGCAAAGTCTTCACCGTCAACCCGGAAATTATAAACGCTCAAGCCGTCCAGCTCCCTGCAACCACACCGCCTGCTCAGGGTGAGATTAGCAAAGATCTGACACCCCATAGCGGGGTGATCAATGCACCTCTGCCAGGCACCATCATCGAGGTTTTCGTCAAACCAGGGGACTCAGTTGAAACCGGGCAAGTCGTATTGATCATCGAGGCCATGAAAATGAAGAATAGCATCCGTTCGACCCAGGATGGTATTGTTTCGGCGGTGCTGGTCAGCGCCGGCCAAAGTGTGGCGCACAAGCAAGGGCTTGTGGAGTTCATGGAATGAACGTCAGCGAGATACTCATTGAGCTGTTTCGTGCTTCAGCCTTCACCTGGGCTAACGCGATCATGCTGGTTGTTGGATGCGTGTTGATCTACCTGGCAGTCGCCAAGGAATACGAGCCAGTATTACTTCTACCAATCGGCTTTGGCTGCATCCTGGCCAACCTGGGCATGTCGGCTTATAACCCCGAAAGTTTCCTAAAAATCATTTATGACGCCGGGATCAAGACCGAGTTGTTCCCCTTACTGATCTTTGTCGGTGTCGGAGCCATGATCGATTTCCGCCCGCTGCTGGCCCAACCAAAAATGGTCTTATTGGGCGCAGCCGGGCAATTTGGCATCTTTGGAGCGCTGCTGCTCGCCACCGCGCTGGGTTTCCCACTAAACGAGGCTGCCTCGATCGGCGTGATCGGCGCAATCGACGGGCCAACAGCAATTTTTGTCACCAGCAAATTAGCCCCTCATTTACTCGGTCCAATCGCGGTTGCGGCCTACTCTTATATGAGCCTGGTGCCGATCATTCAGCCGCCTATCATGCGCCTTTTGACTACCCGCAAAGAACGTTTGATACGAATGGAGTATGCACCCCGACCAGTATCCCCGACGGTGGTCATTGCCTTCCCAATCGTTGTCACAATCGCGATCAGCCTGGTTGCTCCTGCCGCTGCACCGCTAATTGCCACCCTGATGCTCGGTAACCTGCTGCGCGAAGCCGGCGTGGTGGAACGATTGAATAAGATGGTCCAAAATGAACTTATTAACATTGCAACCCTCTTCCTTGGGCTGGCGATCGGCGCTACCATGACTGCAGACAAGTTTATCTTTGACCCACAAACTGGCTTCCAGTGGCAAACCCTCTTAATCCTGGTGCTGGGCTTGCTGGCATTTATCATGGATACCGTCATGGGACTGCTATTCGGCAAATTGATGTGTTTTCTGAGTGGCGGCAAGATCAACCCACTGATCGGAGCCTGTGGCATAAGCGCCTTCCCTATGGCGGCCAGGCTCTCTGCGAAAATGGCTGTTGAGGAAGACTACGATAACTTCATCCTGATGCATGCCATGGGTTCAAATACTGCCGGGCAGCTTGGTTCGGTGATTGCGGGTGGCGTACTGTTGGCGATCGTTGGCAATTTGCTTGGCACAGGCTGAGATCTGGCGCTCGCGCTCTTTGAGACATATAATGTGAATATTCAACGTGGGGCGGTTGCAGAACTGCCCCACAAAAATTTAATCCGACGTAAATAGTCGCAAAAGGAAAAACACATGTCACCCAATTATCAACCCATCAAACCAGCGCGTCTTGAACCTGGGCAAACCATCGGTCTGGTCACCCCTGCCAGCCCGCCGAATGATCCTGAAGCCCTGCGCTTTGCCATGGATGTGGTTGAATCGCTTGGTTACCGGGTAAAAGCCGCCCCTCATCTCTTCAATCGCGCCGGTTACCTGGCAGGGGAAGATAGTGTACGCGCCGCCGACCTTAATGCACTTTTCGCAGACGATGAAGTGGATGCCATTTTCTGCGCGCGTGGTGGTTATGGGGCATCGCGCCTTTTACCAATGCTTAATTACGATGTCATGCGTGCCAATCCCAAGATATTGCTCGGCTACAGCGACATAACCGCCCTCTTGCTGGCCATTTATACCCAGGCAGGGCTGGTCACTTTTCACGGTCCAATCGCCAGCCAGACTTTTACAGCCTACATCGTTGAGGAGTTCAAAAAGGTTCTGGTCGATCCCCAGGCACCGATTGGCATTGGCGCTCCCCCACCTTTTGAAAAAGCAGAGGGTCGGGTGGAGAAAATTAACCGCATTTCTACCCTGGTACCTGGTAAAGTACAGGGCCGCCTGTTTGGAGGCAACCTGAGCCTGGTTTCCCACCTTATTGGCACCCCTTATTTCCCTGACATGACCGGTGGCATTCTCTTCCTGGAAGATATCAGCGAAGCAGTTTACTCAATAGACCGCATGTTAACCCAGCTGTGGCTTTCGGGAAATTTGCAGAAACTTTCCGGGCTGGTCTTTGGCAAATTTACCGAGCACCGCCAATCCGAATGGGTACAGAACCGACTGCAAGAGGAAGTCTTACTGGAACGTGTCCGTCAACTCAATATCCCTGCAATATCGGGGTTGATGATTGGTCATGTTGAAAATCAGACGATTGTCCCGGTTGGGTGCGTGGCCGAACTAAATGCTGACGCCGGTACTTTAACCCTCCTCGAAGCACCAGTTCGTTAATGACCAGCTCGAAAAACAATCACCCTGCCGCTAAATGCCTCCGCAAAACGAGCCGCGGGTAAATGGGCACCCGCCTGTAAATCGGCCCGCCGTCCGGAAGGGTTATTCACCAGCAAGAACTGAGGTTCAGTACCTTCAACGATTGCTCCAAAAACCACCATCAAATGGCCTCCCTTGTGAGTGATTTGCAAATGGTCATCGCCAGCCTCATACGATACAGAGGCAACCACCAGCCAGCCTGCTTCCAACAGGCCAACCAATTCTATAAGGCTTGCAGGCCGGGCTTCGGCCTGCAAGCCCATTTCTTGTGCCATGCGTGCTAGAGCAGAATGCACCCAGCCGACCTCATGCAGGCGGCCATCTTCCGCCTGGCGAATAAGATAACCTCCACGCTGTAAACCACGGCGCGCCCATTCCACCAGCGAGATCTCCGGTCCGCCGAGCGCTTCCACACACATCTTCAGGCAGGCTACTCCGCAGGCACGTTCCACCCAATAGGCATATTCCTTCGGGCTATCGGCCCCGCTCTCAGCCCAACGTGGATCATTGACCGGATCGAACCCATGCACAAAAATATCCTCTGCCAGGCTTGGACTGGCAATTTGAGCATAGTACGGGATGGAATATGGTAATAAGACAGTTCGTGGCATGGATCCATTTTCCTGAAGAAGCGATGATTATAATTCCATTCCCTCCGCTCCAAGAGAAAAAAATTGACCCCCGCAACCCATGCAGAGGTCTGGAATAACTGAGTTTTTAGCCTGCCATCGATCCCTTCAGATCATTAAGCTGATGCGAACAAACAGACGTTGCCGGCTGATTTCTGCACGTCTGCGTCCAATGGATACCCATTAGCGGCGAGCCTGATCCCAAAAGCGCGTGCGGTGAAGGCTTTTTGGGTGCACATTGCCGTCAACCTGCCGGCTACAAGCTGCTCATCCAACACTAATTCTGCCTCAGCCATGCTTCTCTTCCCACCAATCCAAACATACAGTTGAGACCGGTCCTTCAAATTTCGCCACCAAACTCGCTCCCGGCTGGATATCACCCATAAATATTAACCCTCACGGGCATAATTAACAGGCACAAACAGACTGCGGCCTGATTTTCTGCCAGTCCCTTCAAGCAGAATTGTTCCGACACCCATTAGCCAGTAAAACCTGGAACGCAGTAAAACAGCAGTGAACTGATTAATAGTCACAAGAAAAACCTATTAATTCAATTTCCGTACATTTCATCCGGAAGCAAAAAACCGGGGAATTGTTCTCTTAATGCACGGCGCGACTCGAAACACAGATGGCAGGCGTCCGCATACTGATCTTCGATTTGCAAGTCATATTCTTGAGCAAGACCAACTGGTCCATTTTTCAGTAATGGACCACAGATGGGGTGTGAATCAGCATAATATCCTTCGCAAATTTCTCGCAAAGTAGTGGTAAAAACATTTCCCAAAGTAATACCCTGGCAGATGTGCAAATTTCCATATGGATCAATGTGTACCCGGCCTGGATCACGCAAATCCTCATGCGGGCAGGATGTGAAATTTGTCCACGGTTTAAGGATAGCCCGTCCAACCAATTTAGTGGCAGCACGCCCACGGTACATCACCGCCGAACTTCCGCTCGGAATTTGCCCAACCTGGCGAGAGATGTTGGTTTCCTCTGGTTGTGCCACGCTGATCGTCCCCAGCGTAATATGCAAAGCCTCAGCAGCTGCCGAAGCATGGATGACAAAAGGAGAATTGAGCTCGCTGAAATGATACAGGTCACAACTAATGGTCAAGTCTTCGATCAAATCTGCAAAGGGTCTCAACCAGGTAAGCGCATCGGTCAGGCTGGTGGCCCAAAATGCGTTTGTGACAATACCCACGTGAAATCCCATTGCAGTCGCCATTTGGACCCCACGCAACAGGATTGGGTAATAAAGGAAAGGTTCGCCGCCCTCAAAATAAATCCATTCCAGGCTATCCACCTCGCGCGCCTGGCTTAAAACCTTATGCAACTGATCAAGTGTCATGACACCATCCTGCCAGGGGCTGCCCCAAACAAAACAGTGATCACACTCAAAAGTGCATTGGTAAGTCAGAAGGATATGTAGACCATTTAATTTCATTCACCACATCCTGAGGGGAGTTAATCTTTCCGCACTTATAGTGTATGTCATTTATTATTTGAAGTCACCCGCCAAAGATCACCTTAACGATATAATAAAGGTACTTGAAATCTTAGGAGCCGACATGACAAATGTTTATGAATCCCACCATCCCCTCGTCTTGCACAAATTAAGCCGCCTGCGAGACATAAAAACCGACCCCAAAAAATTCCGAGAGCTGGTTCAAGAAATAGCCGCGCTGTTGGCGTATGAAGCCACTGCCGATCTGGCCGTGACCCAGCGCGAGGTGGTCACACCAATGGCGACCATGACTGGTTATGAACTACGTGAAAAAATTGGTCTTGTTCCGATTTTGCGCGCCGGACTGGGTATGGTGGAAGGGATATGGGAATTAATGCCCTCTGCTGAGGTCTGGCACATCGGTTTATATCGTGATGAAAAGACCTTGCGCCCGGTGGAATATTACAACAAGCTGCCCCTCGAACCAACCGTGTCTGTATGCCTGGTACTTGACCCCATGCTTGCCACCGGTGGATCAGCCACTGCCACAGTCAGTGTATTAAAACGTTGGGGAGTGAAGAAGATCAAGTTTGTTGGTTTGATCGGTGCTCCAGAAGGCATTGCCCAAATGCAAAAAGAACATCCTGATGTTCCGATTCACCTGGCTGCCATCGACGACCACCTGAATGAAAAAGGCTACATCGTTCCGGGTCTGGGTGATGCTGGCGACCGCCAGTTTGGTACAGGATAATTAGAACCGCTCAACAATTTATTGATATGTACCCAGCCATAACTACCCTCCAGACCGCCAAGGGACTTGTTATCATACGTCCTGCGATCGCCGCAGATGCACTCCAGTTCAGCGAATTACGCCAGGAAGCCTTGCGGGAAAATCCATCCGTGTTTGGGTCCAGTTATCCAGCACGCGAGAACTGTACAACCGATTGGGCGTTGAAAGTCCTCAGCCGCAACCCACAGGATGAATTTTCATTTGTCGTAGAAGTTGATCAACAACTGGTTGGAATGACTGGCGTACGTCGTTTCCCAGGAATAAAACTCCGCCATTCGGCAACGATTGGCGGAGTTTTCATACAACCTGGTTGGCGTGGGGTAGGGTTATCGGATCAGCTGATAAAACATTGCATTGCCTGGGCAAGACTTCAACAAATCGCTATTCTAAAGCTGGCTGTTGTATGTGGAAATCAGGCTGCCCTCAAGGTTTACCAACGCAATGGATTTTTAATTTATGGGACCGAGCCAAAAGTAATCTTGCATGATGGGGTGTTTTTTGACGAATACCTGCTCTACCTGGATATT
>CAIVSQ010000151.1 GCA_903908605.1 uncultured Anaerolineae bacterium | reverse complement strand
CCAGCTTCGGTTTCTAAAGGTGCGTTGGTCCGATATTATTTTTTCAACCACTGCGAATGAATTGGGTTTCGTTGGCGCATTTTTAATTATCTTCCTGGTGGTTTTTATCGTTTGGCGTTGTTTGCGTGCTGCTCGAATGTCCCGCGATACCTATGGCGCCTTGGTTTCATACGGAGTCGCGACTTTGATTGCTTTTCAAGCGATTGTGAATATTGGGGTTAATTTGAACTTGATGCCAGCCACAGGCTTGACCCTGCCCTTCGTCAGTTATGGAGGTAGTTCGCTTTTGGCAAACCTGATTGCTATTGGCCTGGTTGAAAGTGTTATCATGCGTTATAAAGCGCAGGAACTATAATCTTTTGGAGGTTTGAGTGACAGAATTACCCGTTCGCGTACGGTTTGCGCCATCTCCCACCGGGCGTATGCACCTGGGAAGTGCCCGAACCGCTTTATATAATTATTTGCTTGCTCGCAAAACTGGCGGGCAGTTTATCTTGCGTATCGAAGATACCGATCAGAAGCGTTTTGTGCCTGGGGCAGAACAGGAATTAATTGATGGCTTGCACTGGCTGGGTATCAATTACGATGAAGGTCCCGATATCGGTGGGCCTTATGGACCATACCGGCAGACCGATCGCTGGCAAATTTACCAGGATCATGCCAAACAATTGGTCGAAACGGGCAAAGCCTTCCCTTGTTTTTGTACAATGGAAAGATTGGAAAAAGTTCGCCAGGAACAACAACAGCGCAAGGAACTTACCCATTACGATGGTCATTGCCGTGATATCGATCCCCAGGTGGCAGCACAGCGGATCGCCAGTGGTGAAAAACATGTGATTCGTTTCCGCATGCCAAAAGAGGGTGCCACCACCGCGATCGATCAGATGCGTGGTCCGATCACAATCGAAAACCGGATGTTAGATGATTCTGTCTTGGTGAAATCGGACGGTTGGCCGACCTATCATCTTGCTGCAATGGTGGATGATCACCTGATGAAGATCACCCATGTCTTCAGGGGGTCAGAATGGTTGGGTACTTTCCCTCTGCACGTAAACATTATCCGGGCTTTTGGATGGGAAGAGCCGACCTGGATGCATTTATCTGTATTCCTCAAGCCGAGTGGCAAAGGCAAGATGAGTAAACGCGAATCAGCCGAGGCGTTGAAAGACGGGCACTCCATTTTTGTAATGGATATGAAGGAACTTGGTTTTACCCCCGAAGGTTTACTGAACTGGACTGCACTGATGGGGTGGGGTGCTGGTGAGACTGAGGATGTGCTGACGCTCACCGAGATGATTGAAAAATTTGATGTGCGCCGTCTGACGGCATCCCCAGCCGCCATCAATTTCTCCAAGCTGGATTATTTCAACGGCGAACACATACGCCGAATGACGCATGAGGATCTCGCTTCGCGGTTAAAGCCCTATTTTTTGAATGCCGGCCTTGTGGTGGATGATGCCACTTTACTAAAGATAATTCCGCTAATTCGCGAGCGTTTGGTCACCCTGGATGATTGCCTACCATTTGCGACCTGGTTCTTTAAGGATCATGTAGAGCCAAACCCGGTTGATCTGGTTGCAAAGAACCTGGATGCCCGCCAGTCTTGTGATGTAGCCCGAAAAATCCTGGATGTTCTCGCTCCGCTTCCTAATATCTCGCATGCCGAGGCCGAGCCGCCCATGCGGCAGTTAATTGAAGAGCTGGCACTCAGCCCCAACCAGGTATTTGGTATTTTACGTGTCGCCGTCACCGGTCAGATGGTTAGCCCGCCTCTGTTTGAAAGCATGGAAATTGTTGGCAAACAAAAGGTGATTGAGCGGTTGACCCGCGCCATCCAGTTGCTAGAAGCACTTTCCTAGTTCTCTGTTGTGATCAGATAAAGCAAGCAGGACCGCAATGTATCCGGCGGTCCTGCTTTTTGTTTAGGGTTGTGTCCGAGATAGGGTTTATTGTCAGCGTACTTCGTCCGCCCCCAGGTCAACAGCCGGGCCGAGCAGGCGGGTGTTTCCATCAATATCCAGCGCTCCGAAAGATGCAAGAGTTTCACCGCGATTGATGGCCGGGGAGGTGGTTTGCAGGTGAAGGTTGGGGCCAAGAAGGTTGACAAACAGTGGGTTCACCTGGTTGAAGGAATTGGCATCATTGCCACTGGCGTTTTTATAAGCACTGAATGAAGAGTATTCAATATTTTTCCATTGCCATTTACCGCCAGCCCAGGGAACATAATACATGTTGTAGTTGACAAAATTGGCAGTCATGACATTGCTCCATGAACTGATGAATAATTTCTGGGTATTTGCATAGAAAATGTTGTTCTTGATTACATTGGACCTGGTGTCGTACTGGATCAGAAGCTCGCCGCCGCCGGCGTGGTTGGTATCATTGTTGTAAAGTGTGTTATTGATGATGTAGCAGCGTTCCGTACGGCCGCGGGCGGTATCATACCCACCTATTGCGATGCCCACCTGTGAATTCGCGAAAATAAAATTGTTGCGCAGCGTCACATCGGAAGTAGCCCGTCCGCTGTGTTCGCTGGCAAGCTCCATTCCAATGTTGCAGTGATGGGCGGTATTGCGTTCGATTACGATCTTCCTGCCACCATCGACGTAAATACAATCTGCGCTGCGTTGCCCAGAATAAGCAGGATTGGTGGATGAATCGATGTTGTAGACAAGATTACCGCGGATCAGCCCGTTGCGGGCCTGATCGTAATTCGGATCGGGGGATGTACCTTCAAAACCGATGGCGTCTATGCCGATGTTGTTATTATCGTGCACACGATTGCCAACCACCTGCCAGCCGGTGACATTTCCATTGATAACCAGCGATTCACTCGAGCCCAATTTGAGGTGATGAAGATTGTTTGATGCAATAATGATGTTTGTCCAGGCCTGTGGGGCGGCGGTTCCATAAACAGCAATCCCATGGGCGTCGCCGCCGTTAATACCGAGATAATTTGTTTCAATGTGGTGGATTTGGTTATTGCGGACCTGGATGTTGCTTCCATAGCCTTCCAGCATTATCCCGATTGGGATTCTGTCTACCAAAGCACTTCTGT
>CAIVSQ010000150.1 GCA_903908605.1 uncultured Anaerolineae bacterium | reverse complement strand
GAAAAAGCGGAATTCAAAAATTTTGGCTTATAATCAACTAGCTTGTAATATTTTTCACAATATTGCCATATTACTTCCGGTTACCGGACTTTAGAAAGGATTTGCAAAAAATGGATTCACCTCAAACCCCCATTACAACTTGGTCAAAATTTGATCCGTCTCATGACGTATATCAATATACAGCCAACCCACTAAAGAGTATCTTTGCACCTCAAAATGTCGCCGTTATTGGCGCGACTGAAAAAGAAGGCAGTGTGGGTCGAACAATTCTTTGGAACCTTATCAGCAGCCCCTTTGGCGGCGCAGTGTTCCCTATCAATCCCAAACGCCCCAGCTTACTTGGGATTAAGGCCTACCCCAGCATAAAGGATGTACCAGATCAGGTGGACCTGGCTGTAATCGTTACTCCTTCCACTAGCATACCTGGCATCATCGAAGAGTGTGCCGCAGTAGGTGTAAAGGGTGTAATCGTTATTTCCGCAGGCTTTAAAGAAATTGGGCCAGCCGGCGTGGAATTGGAACGACAGTTGCTAGAAAATGCTCGGAAAGGTGGAATGCGTGTCGTTGGCCCAAACTGCCTGGGTGTAATGAACCCAATCAGTGGGTTAAATGCCACATTTGCGGCTGGAATGGCACGAAAAGGACATGTTGCGTTTATTAGTCAATCTGGCGCTCTTTGTACTGCGGTGCTGGACTGGTCCTTCAAAGAAAATGTTGGATTTTCCGCCTTTGTTTCCGTCGGATCCATGTTGGATGTTGATTGGGGCGATTTGATTTACTATTTGGGCGATGATCCCCACACAGACAGTATTGTGATTTACATGGAAACAATTGGCGATGCCCGCTCATTTCTTTCTGCCGCGCGAGAAGTGGCTTTGAGCAAACCAATCATTGTCATTAAGCCTGGCCGAACTGAGGGTGCAGCGCGTGCTGCCGCAAGTCATACTGGTTCATTGACTGGTTCTGATGAAGTACTCGACGCTGCCTTTCGTCGAGCGGGTGTTTTACGCGTTGATAGTATCAGTGAAATTTTTTCCATGGCTGAAGTACTTGGACGCCAACCACGTCCAAAGGGCCCACGTCTCACCATTCTAACGAATGCGGGTGGGCCAGGCGTTTTAGCAACCGACACGTTACTAACAAAGGGCGGCGAGCTTGCTGAAATTTCTGCGGAAACGATGGAAAAACTTAACCAATTTTTACCAGCGTCCTGGTCACACAATAATCCAATCGATATTATTGGTGACGCTGATCCTCAACGGTATGCAAAATCGTTGGAAGTTGCCGCCCAGGACCCGAACAGCGATGGTTTATTGGTCATCTTAACCCCCCAGGCAATGACTGACCCAACAGCAACCGCAGAAGCACTTAAAGCCTATGCAAAAAGCTACGAGAAGCCCATTCTGGCTTCCTGGTCTGGTGGTAAAGAAGTTGCAGCCGGAGAAGCAATTCTCAACAAGGCTGGCATCCCCACATTTGAATATCCCGATGATGCTGCCCAAGCCTTTACATATATGTGGCAGTCAAACTTCAACCTAAAAACCCTTTACGAAACCCCCAGCCTTCCGGACGACGAAGGTGAGGGACCAGATCGTGCTAAAGCGAAAGAAATCATTGACCATGTTAGAGAGAGTGGCCGCGAGTTATTAACCGAAGCTGAATCAAAACAACTTCTCGCCGCTTACGGTATTCCAACAACACCCACGCTTGTTGCTACTTCCGCTCGCGAAGCCGGGGAAATGGCTGCAAAATTAGGCTTTCCAATTGTAGTCAAGCTTCATTCAGAAACCATTACTCATAAAACTGATGTCGGTGGCGTAATACTTAACCTCCTAAACGAAGGTGAAGTCGAGGCGGCTTTCAATTCGATTAAATCATCGGTTACCGAAAAAGCAGGTGCTGAACATTTTCTCGGCGTGACGGTCCAGCCAATGATCAAAATGGAAGGCTACGAGTTAATCATTGGCTCGAGTATTGATCCTCAGTTTGGCCCAGTCCTTCTTTTCGGAAGAGGTGGACAGCTTGTCGAGGTATTCAAGGACCGAGCTCTGGCATTACCTCCCCTCAATACAACCTTATCACGCCGAATGATCGAACGCACAAAAATTTACACAGCTCTAAAAGGCGTGCGCGGTCGTAAACCGGTTGATTTGGATGCCTTAGAAAAATTGCTTGTTCGCTTTAGCCAGTTAGTGGTTGAACAACGCTGGATTAAGGAATTGGATATTAATCCCCTGGTTGCATCCCCAGAAGGTCTTCTCGCATTGGATGGTCGCGTGGTCCTGTATGGAAAAGATGTCAAAGAGGCTGATTTACCTAAACTAGCCATCCGACCTTATCCCAACCGGTATGTTGGAAAATGGGTCATGAAAGATGGGCAAGAAGTTGTCATCAGGCCGATCCGCGCTGAGGACGAACCGCTGATGTTCAAGTTCCATGAATATCTTTCTGACCGATCTGTCTATCTGCGTTATTTATCACCCATGTTGCTAAGTGAACGCGTAACACATGAACGCCTTTCTCGCGTATGTCATTGTGACTACGCCCGGGAAATTGCGCTCGTAGTTGAAGGATTTAACAATGATGAGCGTGCAATTTACGCTGTGGGCCGCCTCAGCAAGTTCCGAG
>CAIVSQ010000149.1 GCA_903908605.1 uncultured Anaerolineae bacterium | reverse complement strand
TCGAAGAGGCCATGCGCGATCTTCCTGAGACATCGATGTAATTCCTGATTAATTTAAAACGCCCGCCTGATCGGCGGGCGTTTTCATTCCTACTATTATCATTCATTGCCAGCAACAGGACGGCTTTCCGAAAAAACCGCGACAACAATATGCTGGTTCAAGTAACGGGGTTGCGAGGTGCGATTCTCGGGCTGCAAGATTTGGCCAAGCGTATAACCGCCTGCCAGCGGAACATCAGCACCAAGCACTTCGGCAATCACCTTAATTTCCCTGCCTGACTGGCCTTGCATCAGCATCTGCCAGGCCACATCCACCAACACCAGGGAAAAAACCGGTTTTGCGCCATCCAGTTGGGCCATGGCATCCTGGGCCGCCTTGCGAGCCGCAGAAAGACATTCCTCGGGACTTCCAACCAACAAATACGCATCGCTGCCGACCGGCAGGTTGGCGTTCATAAGCAGGTCACCGCTTGTTTCCATGCGCACAGGGGCACGCACCAGTAGCTCATCCGTATATGGCTGGTTAAAACCAAGCGGGTATAAACGGCAAAGGGTATTAAGCGGAGGCGTACACCAGGAATTAGCGCTTTGCCCAAACACATTTGAATACACAGCATTGCAAGCTTGCCCATCCAGGGAGTGTAACAACGGCCCATCCACGCTTGTCACTTCGAAGTGAATTCCCACCGGGCGCCAACCGTGCCCAACCCCCACCCCCAGCTTAAATTTTCCACGCAAGAAAGCCCCCGCAAGTCCGCTGATCCCAGATTGCACCCCCGCAATCTGGAACCCCCCTCCGCTAAGCACATCACCACTGGACAAACCACCAAAAACCGGCAGCCCGGCGGGTAAACGGGCACAGAAATCTTCCACACCGGCATTCATTCCGCCGGCAAAGACAAGCACTTGCTCAACCGGTGACTGCTCATACCCGAGCAATTCGCTGATTTTCATGGCAACGTCCGCACCAGATTGTTGGTATGAGGGAAACCAGTGGGTCTCAGCCTGAAAATCATCGCCCCCAAGCAGCCCCACAACCACGGAATGAGAATGCGCGCCTTCAGATGTCAGGCCGGATGAAACGCTAAAACCAAGCGTGGGAACATTGGACAACATACTGACGACACCGTTAATCACTTGCTGAGGATCATAACGATAAGGAACAATAACCAGGGCAAGCGTGGGAGATACCGTGCCAAGCTTGTTTAACGCTTGATAGGCTGCCTGCATTCCTGCCTCACGCGCTTCGATAATCTTTGCCCGTCCAACAGCTGCCACAATTGCCATGGATGTCTTCCCTAGCTTTCTGAAACCGGCACAGTAATGTGAAAGACAGTCCCTTTTCGAAACTCACTTTCAAACCAAATACGCCCACCCTGCATTTCCACCAGGCTCCTGGTGATATTCAATCCCAGGCCCGTGCCGGGCGATTTTCGAGCCTGATCGTCTTCAGAGCGAAAGAATTTCTGAAAGATTTTTTTTTGGTCTTCTGGCGTCATTCCCAGGCCATTATCCTGTACCCAGAGATGCACCACATGGGGTGAACCTTGGGGATCCCAAACATTGGCTGTCTTTTCAGCAGAAATTACAATCCGGCCGCTTTCCTGGGTGTACTTGTTGGCATTACTCACCAGGTTAACCATCACTTGTTCAACCCGTGTGCGATCTGCCCAAATACGCGGCAGACCTTCTGGAAGTTGAACTTCGATGATCTGTTTTTTATCTTCAATTTGCCGGCGCGTTGAACGCACCACGCTTTCGGTAATTTCCTGCAAATCGACCGCTTTAAATTCCAGGCGCAAGCGACCTGCTTCAATTTTGGAATTGTCATTCAAATCTTCCACAATTGTTTTCATACGCTCGATATTTGAGCGAATGGTTCCCAAGAAATTACTCTGCATTTCAGTCATTGGCCCAACCGCCCCGGCGGCAAGCAATTCAGCATAACCCTTAATAGAGGTCATTGGGTTTTTTAATTCATGCGCCACTAGCGAGACAAATTCACTCTTCGCAACGTTAGCCTGCTGCACCTCGGTATAAAGCTGCCCATTGGCAATCGCGATGGTAGCGTGATCTGCCAGGCGGCTAAGGAAGGTAAGAACACCTTGTTGGAACATATCCGGGTGGATGCTTTCCAGCAAGAACAAACCAATCACCTTTGATTCACGCCGAATAGGGATCACCAATTGGCTGCGCGCATGCTCCAAGAATGGTCCGGAAGGATCCAGCACTCGCTGCGGAAGACCGGTCTGGATCGCCTCACTCAAAGCGGGATGATCAAAAGGTACCAGTTCTTTTTTATAGTCTTCTACCTCATCCGCGTACCCTTGGCCAGCCATGACACGCAGACCCCCCTCCTCTACAAAACCAATCAAACCGGCCTCGCTTTTCGCCTGACGCATGGCCCATTCCAGGGTGATACGCATGGCACGCCCCACTTCCAGGCTGGCATTCAATTCCCTGTCGATACGCTGCATGACAGACAATTCCTCTACGCGATCGGTCAACTGTTGATCGGTCAGGGTATACAAGCGGGCGTTGTCAATCGCAACCGCCGCCTGCCCAGCGAAGGCTGTCAGCAAGTTCTGATCATCCTCGGTAAAATTGCTACCATCCTGCTTATTAATGATTTCAATTACGCCAATGATTCGACCTTTGACCTCGAGCGGTACAGCCAGGATGGCGCGCGTCACGAAGCCAGTTTTCTTATCTGTGGTTGGGTTCCAGGTGGCGTGTGCGGCCACATTATTAACAATCAACGGATGACGGTTACTAACGGCTTTTCCAACAAACCCGCTGCCAGGGGGTAAACGCTGTCCCACCAGGTTTTGGGCCACCGGGCCAACGGTCACTTCGAAAACAAGTTCGTCAGTCTGTTCGTCAACCATAAACAAGCTGCCCGCCTCGGTATTGAGAATGTTTACAGCGCTTTCAAGGATACTTTTCAACAGCGGTTGTAGTTCGAGGGTGGATGTCAGCTGGCGGTTAATATCATTCAATGATGCAAGTTGTTGGGCACGCCTGGTGGTTTCCTGGATGAGCCTGGTTTTGACAATTGCACCCGCAGCCTGGTCGGCAACGGCCTGCAACAGCTCTTGCTGGGCACGGGTATAAGTAATGGCAGCGCTACGGGTGGCCACGCTCATCGTGCCAATCGTCTCAGAACCCGAATTCATCGGCACCCCCAACCAGGCGTAAATACCTTTGAATGGCGGGGTAACTCCCAATGACTGGCATTGGCTGAGGAAATCATGCGCCAGTATCGGCCGTTGTGAAATGATCACTTCCTGGTCCAGGCTGCTTTTTATGTGCAGTGGTTTATTTTCCTTTTCCAGGATGCGATCCTCATTCTCGAGGCAAAAAGCATAATAAACATTTTGGCTGGACTTATTAATCAACGTAAGGTGGAAATCCGTATTCGGGATGATCTGGGTGGTCTGCGCGTAAATAAGTTCAAGCGTATCGTCGAAATTCAAGGTGATGTTAATGCCTTGTGCCACGCGCGAAAGCGCATTCAGCTCGGTGACCCGACGCTCCATATTGGTCAAGACCTGCGCGCGTTCAAGCGCAACAGCAGATTGCTGGCTTAATGTTTCCAAGAAAGCAATATCCTGGCTGGCATAATGCTCTCCAGAGAGACGCTCTCCCAGTGCTATCCAACCGACCAACCGTTCCCGACCTGGGATGGGGATGAACAGTTGGCTCCCCAACAGGATCATACGTCCACGTTCCACTCGTAAAGCGCCAGGGATACGCTCGTCATTCACAAAAACCGGCATTTTCTCGCGGGTCAGGGCCTGTGGCAGTGGACTGTTGGCCGAAAAGCGGATATCGCTGGTAATCTGGTTATTTTCGTCCGGTGTGGCACAATACTGGTCGCTGAGCGGATCATAAATATAGATGTGAAGCTGGCTGGGTATCAGGCTGATTGAAATCTGTTTTCTCAAAATATTGAGGATGTCTTTAAGCGCAACTGCATCCGTCAGGTCACGAGTAAAAATATTCAAGCGTTCCTGGTAGGCACGCTCACCCCGGAAGAAAATCCGGTCAATCCCCACCTGCAACCAGCCGCGCATATTATTAAAAATTATCGCCACCAAGAAGACTGTCACCGCAATAAGGATCGGGTGTTCGGGACCAATCAACTTGCCTGAAACAAAACTGATCCCCATCGCCAGCAGGAAATAACCGCCCAGCGCCAGTACAGATAGCAATGCATAAAGAATTCCCCTGCTAAGCATGTAATCCATACGCAGCAGCCGATAGCGCAGAACCGTGTAGCCGGTCATGACGGGAAAAATAATCAACGGTAAAAAGCTAAAATATGGGTTGAAATTCTGATTTGTATATGAGCTGAGGATCAACCAGGCAGTCATCGGACCCAGGCCAAAAACAGCGCCTAGCAAAATGATCCGAGCCTGCTGGCGCACAACCGGAGATGCCGACCAGTAAAGCCGGTAAATGGTTGAAGCAACAAAAAAGAGTGCGCCCAGGCTCGCAAAAGCGTAGCTGAACTTCCACATATTTGCATAAACCAGGGGTTGTCCAAAATCAAACAAGAACAGGTATTGAATCAAGATCAGGGCAACCGCTGGTAAGTAACCCGCCCAACGCAGGAATGGGTAGCGCAGGACGATATGCGCTTCCTGCGGAAAAACAAGACCCAGGTGAAAAAGCGCAGCGCCCGCCACCGGTATGGATGCAACCCAGAAATAAGTCAGGTGATTGGTAGTGTAAACATCCAGCAAGCACCCAACCGCCAGGGCAATGGAGCTGGCAAAAACGGCAAAAGCCCTCCCGGCTGTTTCCGACCGGCGCATCCCATAAATCCACAAACTGATTGCCAGGTAAGACAACCCCACCAGGTAGGGAAGATAAAAAAAGCGAACCTGATCTTGAAAAGGAAAGCGGCCTAAGGTGACGGTAATCGACGTCTCATTGCCGCCTGAATCGCGAAAAACCGCCTGAATTTTCTCGCCTGGCACCCGCTGGCGCAACAGGTCCGAAACCTGGTCAAAACTCTTCGGTTGAACCGTTTCCAGGCGTTGGAGATTAGCATCAAGTGTTGATATGGAAACCAGCTGGGAACCAAAACGCAGCCCCTGGCTATACATTGGCCAACCTGATAGATCGCCATCTGGCCCCACGCCATTGGTGACCAAGGTATGCTCAAGAAATACGCCCATGAACGGTTGCTGAAAAAAGCGGAATGCCCAGTACGGCATGGCAATCATCGCCATCACCGCGATCACTTGGTAGACAACCACCAGGTATTGGGTCATCCGGTCAAACAGCCTCATCGGCCCGGAAATATTGATCATGGGGATACTCCCGCGAGTTTAATTTAATTTTAAGTTCAGCGAAAATCAATTTCGCAAATATTGCCATAACCAAAACAAGAAACTTGACGCCTGGAAACAACTGGTGTTCAAAATTATTATAATCTTAATTTTAGGGCAGTTTAGATCGGGGGAACCTTGTTAATTGATTGTAGTCCAAAACAATAATGAGTAAATAGCAATAGACGATCAAAGAATGCTGATTACTGAGAACAATTACCTCGCACACAGCATCTTTCCCAAAAAACCGACAATTTTATTCTGGGTAAAGAAACAGCCTACGTTACCGTAGGCTGTTGGTTCAATCGAAGGAAATCTAGTGATCAAATTCTGATTGATTGACCGAAACTTCGTAACACCAAAATTAGATATCCAGGTTGCGGACCTTTTTGGCGTGCGTGGTGATGAATTTTTTACGAGGGGCAACTTCATCCCCCATGAGCATATCAAAAGTGCGGTCAGCCTCAGCCGCGTCTTCAACAGTCACCAGCAAGAGGGTGCGGTTTTCAGGATTCATGGTGGTTTCCCAGAGTTGTACCGGGTTCATTTCACCCAAACCTTTATAACGCTGCAGAGTGGCCTTTTCGCCGTCCTTGCCCATGCTGGCCAAGGCAGCATCTTTTTCCGTATCGGAATAGAGATAGCGTGCTTGCTTGCGATGTTCCAGGCGATAAAGCGGCGGTTGAGCAATATATAAATGACCACCATCGATGAGAGTAGGCATATATCGGAAAAAGAAGGTCAGGAGCAGGGTGCGGATATGACTACCGTCAACATCGGCATCTGTCATGATAATCACGCGCCCATAGCGCAGACCAGCCACATCCATATTATCGCCAATACCCATTCCAAGTGCGGATATGAGGGCCTTGACTTCGTTATTGCCGAGAATCTTGTCAAGACGGGCTCGTTCGGTGTTTAAAATCTTACCGCGTAGTGGCAATATCGCCTGAAAATGCCGGTCACGGCCCTGCTTGGCAGAACCACCCGCCGAGTCACCTTCGACGATATACAGCTCAGTTTTGCTTGAATCGCGCTCCGAACAATCCGCCAATTTACCAGGCAGGGTCAATGACTCGAGCGCAGATTTACGAATAACCAAATCACGCGCCTTACGAGCAGCATCACGTGCACGTGAGGATGTGAGACATTTCTGAACAATGGCGCGCGCAGCTTGCGGGTTTTCCTCGAGGAAAGTACTGAAGGCCTCGCCCACCACCTGGGTGACATAGGTCTGCACTTCAGGGTTCATCAACTTGACCTTGGTTTGAGATTCAAACTGGGGGTCCGGGTGCTTGATGGACACAATCGCGGTCATCCCTTCGCGGGTATCGTCACCGGTAAAGTTGGGATCAGAATCCTTTAATAAACTACTTTTTCGCGCATAATCATTCACTACACGTGTGATGGCCGAGCGCAGGCCGGTCATATGTGTACCGCCATCTACGGTGTTAATCGTGTTGGCGAAGGAATAAACTGATTCAGTGAAGGCATCGGTGTACTGCACCGCGGCCTCAATACCAATGGTTTCGACTTGTTTTTCAACAAACATTACATTGTGCAAGGTTTCGCGGTTGCGGTTCAGGTAACGCACAAAAGAACGAATACCACCTTCAAAATAAAAGGTCATCTCGCGGTTGGCACGCTCATCCATGAAGTTTATCGTCACCCCACGAGTAACAAAGGCCATCTCGCGGAAACGCGTGATAAGTGTGTCAAAACGGAATTCGGGGCTTTCCTTGAATATGGTTGGGTCATATTTAAAGGTTGTGCGCGTACCATGCAAACCTTCTTTGGCCTTACGCAGCGCTGTTACCGGTTCCTGGGGAATACCACGCTCGTAGCGCTGAAAATAAACCTGGCCCTTGATGGTTACTTCCACTTCACACCATTCAGAGAGCGCATTCACAGCAGAAACGCCGACACCGTGCAAACCACCCGAAACTTTATAGCCGCCGCCACCAAATTTACCGCCGGCGTGCAACACGGTCATTACCACCTGCAAGGCGGAGATGTGCTTTTCGGGGTGAATATCCACCGGAATACCACGACCATTATCTTCAACGGTCACGGAGCTATCCTCGTGGATCGTCACTTCGATGTGATCGCAAACACCAGCAAGGGCTTCGTCAATTGAGTTATCTACTACTTCATAAACCAGGTGATGAAGTGCCTTCTGGTCAGTACCACCCACATACATACCAGGGCGGCGACGGACTGCTTCAAGGCCTTCCAAGACCTGGATACTGGCAGCAGTGTAATTAGCAGGGGTTGTCACGAATAATCCTCCAAAAATATCAGGCTTTTACCGATGATTTGCTTTGTGAAAAAAACTTTAGAGCGGCCTCTACCCAAATGGACAGGTCGCGATAGTAAATAAAACTGGCAGCAAGCAGACTGGTCGAAACGAACGCATGACCGAGAATACCAACCACCGCCATCCATGAAGTCGCCGGGGCCATGCGCCAGATAGTATCCATTCCCTGGCTAATAAAAAACGCGAGCATGGAAAACCAGCCCAGGGGAGGCAGGGCATATCGAAGCAGGCGAATGCTGGCACCGACAGATGACAAGAGATTTTGTGATTTGGCGAATATGCCATAGAAAGAAAAAAACACAATCATGATGATCCAGGCGGCAGGGACGGAGAGCAACAGGAAGATCAGGGTGCGGATTGCCGTGTTCAACATCAGGACAAGCATGGCCCCCATCACGATGAAAAAATACGCGATAAAGAAGGCAATCATCCACCCGATTGAAAGCAGTACAGCTTGCAGCACCGCTCGAAACATACCTGATCCCGGGATTTGTTTAAAAACGACCCGCGATACAGCGTAAAAATAAATAGCGCCTGCCACCCAACCCAGGAAGTTCAACAGCAGGATGGCGCCCACCGTCGTCAGTGAGCTTGGAAACACCAGTGAGGCACGCTCACCAAGCGGGGAGATAAGCGATATGTTGACACTCATCAAACTAAAAATCCCCAGTGGGAAGGTTCGCAAAACCGAAAACAGGTTAAGCCCGCTTTGAAGTTGGTTAAATACCTGGGTGATCTCCTGCATCTGCCCAGCCGGTAGTTGGGATTGGATTTCAGGCAGGGCTTGCACCAAGGGGGCAAACAGGGGGTCTGCTGCCAAACGAGGACCAAGCCACAGGAACAAATCAACCACCAGTGGGAACACAATGACCCAGACATTGGCGGCAATCGTATTAAAGCCATTAACCAGGGCCGTGATGACCCTCGGGGGGGGCGGCAGAACAGGGGTTTCAGAACTACGCGTTTCCATAGATTCTTGATTCTACCACAGGCAAGTTTTTTTGCTTAATAATGAAAGGAAGCTAGTTGGGCAATGTGGTATTGATCCCCTCAATCGTTCGAGATTCCTCGTTTGACAAGAAAGGCGCCATCTGGAAAACATTTAGCACTGTAAACCAACCCTTCCACTCTCTTGATCTGGCAGGTACAATCCAATTATGCTCGAAGAACACCGTCACATGCCTGATAGCGATCGAATAAGCGTGCTGCTAGCCGCTGTTCTTTTGGCATACGCCCTTGCTAACTTGATTAAGACCCCTGGTTATGCCTTTAACCTCAACCTGCTGCGCATCTCAATAACGATTTCACTCAACTTGAATGTGATTGCCACCCTGATCGCAAGCGGTCTGACCGCGGCTGGTATGGATTGGCTTTTACGTGGGCACCCGCACTTTGAAGATCAAAACACCTTCCAACACTGGATTTTGCCCGCACTGACCGCTTTTGTTTTGGGCATTCCACTTTACAATCTGCCATTTGGCCCGGCCTGGTGGCTGAGTTTTGGCCTTGGCGGCATCCTGCTATTGCTCGTTTTCATCGCGGAATACATCGCACTGGACTCTTCAGACGTGCGTTATCCGGCTGCATCGGCAGGGTTGGTGGCGCTTTCATACACCCTCTTCTTGATCCTGGTTGCCACCGTGTCATTTTCTGGTATGCGCCTGTTTTTTGTCAGCATTATTGTGTTCCCAGCCGCGGGCTTGGTCACCCTGCGTGCCTTGCATCTGCGCACTGGCGGCTGGGAATTCACCTGGGCCATTGGGATCGCCCTGGTGCTCACCCAGCTGGCTGCGGCATTTCACTACTGGCCACTCGAACCCGTTCAATATGGGCTTGTCCTGCTTGGCCCGCTATACGCACTCACCGAACTTGCCCAAAACCTGTATGAAGACATATCCTGGCGACGCGCAGGCATCGAAATGACCATCGGGTTGGTCCTCTTCTGGACCGCCGCGCTGGTAGTACGGGGATAAAAACGTATGATTGACTCACTCACCATCCAACGAAACCACATGTACGCCATGGAAATGCATCTCAACGCCGCAGCCCCACTCGAAGGTTGCGGGTTACTAGGGGGTAGAAACGGGACCGTTGAACTTGTGCTACCGGTTAAAAACGCCGCGGCAAGTCCCACTCGGTTTACCATGGAGCCAAAAGCACAATTACGAGCGATGAATCAAATTGAGGGGGAAGGGTTGGAATTACTGGCAATTTTTCACTCCCACCCGCGGGGGTCTTCAACCCCATCGCCAACAGATATCGAAGCTGCCACCTATCCTGTGGTCAATATCATCTGGTCAAAAGTTGGGCGGCGTTGGCAGGCACGCGGATTCTGGATTGAATCTGGCCAGGTGACAGAAATACCTCTTATTTTGCGCCAGGTGTAACTTTGAATACACTTCCGTGTTACCGTAATAATGACAACATGGAGAAAAGTGGATGCAACTAATTATTGATGTAAGCATGGTGATCTTGGGTTACTTGCTTGGCTCAATCCCTTCCGGGTTGGTGATTGTCAAGCTGAAAACGGGCAAAGATATCCGCCAGGTGGAAAGTGGCCGAACCGGAGGCACCAATGCCATGCGCGCAGCTGGCTTTTGGGCTGGTTTGGGCACAGCTTTATCTGATATTTTCAAAGCAGTGGTAGCAGTTTGGATAGCGCAGAGGTTTAGCCCTGGGAATGAATGGGTGCACATCCTGGCTCCCATCGCAGCGATTCTTGGCCATAACTATTCGATCTTTCTTCCAGAAAAAGATGAAAACGGTCGTATTATCCGCTTTCGTGGCGGAGCCGGTGGCGCTCCTGCACTGGGGGGTGCAATCGGTCTCTGGCCACCTTCCATCCTGATTATTTTGCCGCTTGGAGCGATCGTATTTTTCACCATGGGGTACGCCTCGATCACCACCTTAAGCGTGGCCTTCTTCGCCATAATCGTCTTTGGTCTGCGCCTGTTGATGAATGTTCCAGGCGCCCTCATACAAGATGTGATCTACGCTGTAATTGCTGGCGGTCTGCTGGCCTGGGCGCTTAAACCAAATATCCTAAAACTAATAAATGGGACCGAGCGAGTGGTCAACATCAGCCTGCATGGTCGCCTGAAAGCCCGCAAAGAACAAGAAGCGCAAAAAGATAAAAACGAGCAGGGCAATTAACACTTGTAATTACCCTGCGAAGTCAAAAAAAAACCGGCCGATTGGCCGGTTTTTTTTTGTCATTATGATTATTCCTCTGGATCAATGCTGGTATCTTTGTTCTCAAGCATGGCCTTGTAAAGGGCACGCAAATTATGGCGATGCAAGGTTTCAGCCAAGCCGCCCAGGTAAACACGGCTCTTGCTACATTCCTCAATCCCGACTTCATCCAGGTATTCCAATGGTGACTTTCGCTTCAAGGCAATGCGAACATGCTTGCGAATGGCAGAGATATAAGCCAGGTTTTCTTTTACAGCTGCTTCAATTTCACCACGCAGGACAATATCTCCATGTCCCTGAACAATATTTTCCAATCCCATCCGACCAATCTTCTTGATCGAGGCAGCGATTTCATTAATATTTCCATCGACAATATATGGCAACGGCATAAACGCATCCCCTGCAAACAGGATGCGATCCTCCTCCACCAGGACAGAGATGCCATCACTGCTGTGACCGGTGGCCGGGGATAAAATCAGATTCTTCTTGCCCACCCGAAGGTTAAGCTCACCATTTTCAAAAGTAAGGTGCGGAAGGACAATTTTCACCTGTCGCAGGGCAGGGTTTTGTTTTTTTGCAACTTCCAGCGAAGCAATAGCCTTCTCACGCATGAACTCACGGCAAAGCGAGTGAGATACTATCGTCGCACCTGGGAAAAAACAATTCCCCCAGGTATGATCAGCATGATAATGCGTATTGATAACATAGCGCACCTGGAGACCCAACTCATGTTCGATAAATTCGCGGATTTGGAGAGTTTCTTCCGGTGTAGCAAGTGTATCAATTAAAACCGCCCATTGTGGTCCAGCAACCACCCCGGCGGTGACCTGGGCGTAAAGTTCACTTTGGAACCAATATACATTCTCAGAGACGCGTTCGCGATGCATAGAAATCCTTTGTTTAAAGATAGTCTATAAATAGCACAAACGCGAGTCAAAATCAAGGACAACTTTGGCAATTTTCGAAGGAATATCCAAAAAAGTACCCGATTGGCATAAATCGGGTACTTTTTTTATATACTAGTTGATTTCGGTAGGATTTTCGAGGGCTTTTCCCTGATTAATCCTCATCTGGATAATTTCCCAGGATTTTCTCGATGGCGTCCAGTATATCGTCATTAAGTTTTTCAACAGCCTCAGCAGATTCAAGATTGTCCTGCAATTGCCCCGGGTTGGTGGCACCTGTAATCACACTGCTGATCTCTTTGCGCCGTAATAACCAGGCGATCGCCAGCTGCGCAGTAGTGATATGCAAATCGGATGCAAGCTCAGACAACTGGCGAACAATGGCAACCCTTTCCGGGGTGATCCGATCCCGGATCCATGCCATACTCTCCAACGAAGCGCGACTGCCTTCCGGGATGCCATCATTGTACTTGCCGCTCAGAACACCGTAATATAGCGGGCTCCAGGTGGTCAGGCCCAGCCCATATTCCTTGCAAATCGGGGCAAGCTCCATCTCCACACGCCGCCGGTGAAACATATTGTACTGAGGTTGTTCCATACTCGGGGGAACCAAGTGATGCTGGGTTGCAGTGGCAAAAGCGGCCGAAACCTGCCAGGCACGCCATTCAGAAGTACCCCAATACAGTATCTTACCCTGGCGAACCAGGGTATCCATGGTGTAAACAATTTCATCGATCGGCGTATCCGGGTCAAATCGATGACAAAAATACATATCAATGTAATCCGTCCCCAGGCGCTTGAGCGAGGCGTGAACCGACTCGATGATGTGCTTGCGGGAAAGTCCGCGTCCGTTGGGGCCAGGCATGGTAGGCCAAAAAACTTTTGAGGAAATGACCAGGGCTTCACGGGGAATATCTTTGAGCGCGTGCCCAAGCACTACTTCTGCCTGTCCATTGGCATAGATATCAGCGTTATCAAAAAAATTTACACCTGAATCGTAGGCTGACTGGATCAACTCGATGGAGGCATCTTCATCGACTTGTGATCCAAATGTAACCCAGGCACCTAGCGATATTTCGCTAATTTTCAAACCAGAACGACCCAAACGCCGGTAATGCATAGCTAAACTCCTTTTCAGGGGGATACTTCAACAATTGCACCTAGTGTGTTGACGGCCAGTGTCCATTGTGTGCCAGGTTGTAATTGCGCAAACAAGGCGGCATCGGAAGTGGTAAATTTCTTTACGCCATCCTTGGTCTCAAAAAGCACTGTGTAAACTTCGTTCTGTGCCCCCTGGCGTTGACCGTTCTTCGGATTGACCTGGGGCCAATATGGCTGCAGATCTGTGCCATTGGCAATCGCCTGATCCACAGTCTGCCACTCCAACGCCTGGTATTGGCAATAATCGTCGTAGACTTCGTAATAACAGGTTTCTTCCACTTTTGCAGAGCCATTCCCCTGGTCAACCAGCTGGGTGGAACAAACTTCCTTGGCCCCGGCAATAGGCGTATCCTGCCGGCGACGATATTGCTGCCGGCAAGCTAACGCATCCACACCCACAGGCAATTCATCACGCCATGCTTCGCGGGTTACGGGGCGTTGTTCTTCTAACGCAATCGTGCGCTGCCATTCAACATTTTGAACAACCCCACTAACGGCAGTGGTTCTAAAAAATAGAAACCCCACCAGGCAGCAAATCATCAATATGGCCAGGATTGGCAGCGCCATCCATGGGCGGAAGGCAAATGCTGCACTCGCCACCGGTGAAACCGCCGCCGGGCTGGCTGCCTGGGGTTTGTTCAAGGCGGCACCACAGGCCGAACAATTGGTACTGCCAGCCGGGTTGCTGGTGCCACAGTGCGGACAGGATATTGGGCCGGCTGAGCCAGCCGGCGCCGCGCTCAATACACGCCCACTTTCGCGCTGGAGCCCACCCGTAAGATCACCACCACACTGCACACATACCTTTGCGTCGGCAGTATTGCGGGTATTGCAGTAAGGGCAGTGAATATCCGGCCCCTTTACCGCCTGGCTTTGTGTTTGCTTATCGACGATGATATCCGCTTTATCTCCCAACCCAAATTGAACATCCTGGGGCTGGGGGGAACCGCAAGCGCTGCATATTTTTTTTAGACCCGGATTTTTTGTTCCACAGTTCGGGCAATTCCACTCGAGCTCAACATAACCGATAATTTTTTTTGTCATGGGTTCGTATCGTAATTTACTTTACATAAACTTTAATGGTGAAAGTGCAAAAGACACGGTCGGTTTCGATCATGCGCAGTCCCCAAACCGCCTTGTAATGGCCAGGGAGTTTGGGGGTGTAGATGGGAATACTCGCGTTAATGGTATCGCCAACATCTACATTCCGCGGCAGGGTTGTTTTCTTATGATTTGGGCTGGTGAATTTAACTCCGTCCAGGTAAACCAAAACCATCTGGCTGGAATCCCAAGTCTTGGTTCCTGAATTGAGCAACTCCCAGGTCATACGATATTCCTTGCCCGGATTTACCGTGGTCCAGTTGGGCAGAGACTTGCTTAACAACGAACAGCGGGTCGCTGACCCCCATTCGTCTGTAGCGCCTTCATCCGGGTCGGGCGGTTCGGGTGTGGTGGAAATCACGGCGGTTGGGGTCAGGGATGCCACAAAACCAAACGGGGTTTCCGTACCAGTTGCTGTTGCGGTCGGCAAGGGGGTTATTGTAGAAAATGGCGTCATTGTATTGGATGGCGCATCGGTCGGAATAAGACGGGTGGCGGTGCTCGCCGCTTTTGGCGAGACCGGTTTTCCGCCTGCCTGCTTCACCGCGGTGGGCGGTGAAGCAGGCGCGGTGGGCGGCACCGGTGGCGTCGCAAAACATGCCGACGTCACCAGTAGCACAACCACCACTATGAAAACTAGAACCGGGGTTCTTTTCATGGCATTTCAGGAAAAACTTCGTGGAGAAAAAACACTGTTTCCGAGGGGCTTAGCGGGCGACGGTCACGATGATGTAGACACGACAAATCCGGGTATTGCCTGCGTACAGGCCCCAGGTAGATGTGTAGGTACCGGGGGTCTTGGGAGCAATCATATCGACGCCAAGCTTGACTTTTCCACCACGGCCAACACTGGCGGCCAGGTTAAAAGAATCACCGGCGGTTTGCATTTTTGCGCCGCTCAGATAAACCAGGCGAGTGGAGCTGGCTGGCCAGATAGCGCCGGTATTTTGCACGGTCCAGAACATATCAAAGGACTGGCGCGGCTTCATTTTTACCCAGTCAGCGGGTGCTTGTTTGACCAGGGCGCAGCTATAAGCGCCAAGTGGTTGAATACTCAGTGAAGCGCTGGCTTCGGAACGCGCAGCAGCCGGAGAGGCAGTGGCGGTCACAAGCAGGATCAAAGCCAATAAAACAGAGAACAATTTTGCGGTTTTCATTTTTTACTCCTTACGAAATATCTCCGGTTCACGGGGGACAGCAGAAAATTTCCCTGCTTCCTGCCCATCAATCACCGGATCGGTTAATCAGTGGAATCGCCCGAACCAATCCCGAGCGGTTTCCACTTGTTTTCATCTTTAAGCCGATGCTGCATACCTCCACGATTATGCAGGTGGTCGAAACCTTCCGGCTTGATGAATAACTGCTCACCTTCCAACAAACCTGTGAGCCCGGTCTGACCCGCTTCCACGCGCTTGTTCTGACATGCCTTACAAGTCTTGGGATTATGGGCCTTATATTCTTGCGGTTCTTCGTAGGTGGCAATGTATCCTTCGTAGTTCCGCAGAATAATCTTATGATCGGACATGCTGATTTGGTAATTGGGCATTACCGGGATTTTACCACCGCCACCAGGTGCATCGACAATAAACTGGGGCACAGCATACCCTGAAGTGTGACCACGCAAACCTTCAATGATCTCAATACCCTTGGCAACCGGGGTGCGGAAGTGCCCGGCACCCTCCACCAAGTCACATTGATACAAATAGTACGGCCGCACCCGGATGCGAACTAGCTTGTGAACAAGGTCACGCTGGATATGTACGCAATCATTCACGCCTGCCAGCAGTACCGATTGGTTGCCAAGCTGAATCCCCGCCCGGGTCAGGCGATCTGTGGCCACTGCCAATTCAGCCGATATTTCATTCGGGTGATTGACATGAATATTCATCCAGAAAGGGTGATACTTTGAAAGCATATCACACAGTTCCTGGGTGATACGCTGCGGCATAAATACCGGCACCCGCGATCCAATGCGGATGATCTCAACATGCGGGATATCCCGGAGTCGACTCAACAGCTCTTCCAAAATTTTCGGGGCCAGCACCAGCGGATCACCACCCGAAAGCAAGACATCACGCACCTGGGGAGTATTCTTGATGTAATCGATCTGCATCTCGAATTCCTGACGATTGAAGGTCTGCCCCGGATCACCCACGATGCGCGAGCGTGTGCAATAGCGACAGTACGATGCGCACTGCGTCGTGACCAACATCAGCACGCGGTCGGGATAACGATGCACCAGGCCAGGTACGGGAGAGTGACGATCCTCGGCAAGTGAATCTTCCATCATGGCAGTGAAAGCCTGCATCTCTTCAGATCGTGGAATGATCTGTTTTCGAATCGGGTCCTCGGGATCATTCGGATCGATCAAAGAGATGTAATACGGCGTCACATCAACACGGAACAACCCGCTTGTGTTGAGGGCTTTTTGTTCGCTCTCGGTCAGGGTCATGACTTTTTGAATATCTTCAGCGTTATTCAGGCGATTGCTTAACTGCCAACGCCAGTCATTCCACTTTTCATCGGGAACATCCTGGTAAATGGCGGCGCGTTTGGAAACAAAGGGTTGTGTCATTTTTTCCTCTCAGCTATCTATCGATTGTCGGAATACGATCATAAAACAGGAAAACAGGCTATGTTTAGCGACAATCGCGCGGAGGATCATGATCCGGGCGGAAAAAACCACCGAAATAATTAAAAATGGTCAGCATAAAGGTATTGTAAGAGGAAAAAGGACGAGGGTCAATAATCAATTCGTTTTAAACAAATCGATCTCAAAAAAGTGTAAAATGTGTTTGAAGAAATTAAGGAGCTGGTATGTCTCAAGTAACCGTGGTAACGGATAGCTGCGCAAGCATCCCCGATAATTTACTCGACCAACTCGGCATTCAAACCGTGGCATATTATATTCATCGCGGGCAGGAAGTCCTGCGTGACCTTGTGAATATTCAAAGAAGTGAGTTCCTGAATTGGCTACCCGGAGCGACCACCCTGCCAACCACGGCCAGCCCTGGTCCTGGGGATTACTTTCAAAAATACCAGCAACTGATTGAAAACGGTGCAGCCAATATTCTCAGCATTCATATGACTTCGCGGGGCAGCGCCGCTTACTCTGCAGCAAAAGTTGCCCAGTCCATGATCATGAGCCAGCACCCGGATGTCCGCTTGGAAGTAGTCGATACCCAAAACGTATCTCTTTGCCAGGGCTGGATCGTGATCGAGAGCGCACGCGCCGCGCTTGCCGGCGCTACGCTGGATCAGCTCATGGAACTGGTCAGCCGTATGATCCCGGTGACCAGTATGATCCAGACAGCAGACACACTCAAGTATCTGTACATGGGTGGACGAATTGGTCTTGCGAAACGGATGATGGGTGCCGTGCTCAACATCAAACCGCTGATCGGCATGAAAGATGGTGTCATCGTGGCGCTGGGCATGGCGCACTCACGTCTGCAAGCTTACAAGAAAATGGCAGAATACGTAGCTGAAGTGGCTGGGCAGGCTCCGGTCAAGGTCGCGGTTGTACACGCCGGAGCGCTCGAGGAAGCCAAAAAGCTGCAGGAGATCGTTGAGAGTAACTTGCAAGTAGCCGAATCGATCATTGCCGAGCTTTCCCCCGCCCTGGCAGTCCACACCGGCCCAGGCACCACCGGGTTATGTTTTTACCCGGTTTCAAACTAAACACAACCTCGAGACAAGCTTATGCCACCAGCCATCCAGTTCCGCCTTGCCACCAAAGCCGACCTGCCCGACATCGTCCGGATGCTTGCAGATGACGAGTTAGGCAGTCAACGCGAGTGTTACGAACTTCCGCTACCCCAGAGTTACATCTCTGCCTTTGAACAAATTGACAACAACCCATATTTTGAATTGATCGTCGCCGAGCTGGATGGACACATAGCCGGCACTCTCCAATTGATTTTTATTCCTTCAATCAGTTTCCAGGGCGGCTTGCGAGCCCAGGTAGAATCAGTCCGCGTGGAGAAATCACTGCGCAACCAGGGTATCGGTTGCAGCATGATGACATGGGCCATCGAACGTGCCCGGCTGCGCGGCGCCCACATCATGCAACTGACCACCCACAATACACGCGTCGACGCGCATCGTTTTTACAGACGCCTGGGTTTTAATGGCAACCACCTGGGTATGAAAATTTCTCTTAAATAATTCGGAAACCAACATGAGTGAAAACAACCCCAAACCGGAAGTACAGCATCATCCCCAGGACGGCAGATTCTCCCTGGGACTAGAGGGTAACACCGCCGTGCTCGAGTACCATCGGGACGACAACATCATCACTTTTACTCACACCGGTGTGCCCACGGAACTGGAAGGCCGTGGCATTGGCAGCCGCCTGGCTCGTGCCGGGTTGGATTATGCCCGTGAACAACAACTAAAAGTACAGGCCGTTTGCTGGTTCATCGCTGGATATATAGAAAAACATCCGGAATACCAATCACTGCTCGATTCGTGACAATTCCCAACCAGGTGCAGAAGTTTTTCGCGCCACCGCTTCCAATCCAGGACAGCCATTATCCAACCAGCCCCAAAGCAACTTTAGGGTCATTACACCAGGCTGGTTATTCAGAATCATGAAAGGATTCAAAATGAGTTTAATTAAACGCGCGATCATAATCGTGCTGGACGGTGTCGGCGCCGGTGAAGCGCCAGATGCTGACAAATACGGCGATATGGGCAGCAACTCACTCAGTAACACCGCCCGTGCTGTGGGCGGGTTGCACCTCCCCCATCTTGAAAAACTCGGATGGGGCCATATTACCCCCATGCCGGGTGTGGAACCGGTAAAACCAGCGCTGGGAGCCTATGGCAGGTTGACCCCCATTTCCAACGGAAAAGATTCGGTCACAGGGCACTGGGAATTGATGGGTGTCTACCTCGAAGAACCCTTCCCCGTTTACCCCAACGGTTTTCCACCAGAAGTGCTTTCCGAATTCACCCGGCTGACCGGCCTGGAGGTAATTGGCAACAAGCCCGCCTCTGGAACCGAAATCCTTAAAGAGCTGGGCATGGAACATATCCGCACCGGCAAACCGATTGTGTACACCTCCGGGGATAGCGTCTTCCAGGTTGCCGCGCATGAGGAAATCATCCCGATTGAACGACAGTATGAAATCTGCCAGCTTGCACGCAATATGCTGACCGGCAAACATGCCGTTGGGCGGGTTATAGCGCGCCCCTTCCTGGGTAGTGAGCCAGACAATTTCAAGCGCACCCTAAATCGCAGAGACTATCCACTGATCGCCCCCAATATGACCGGAATGGATTACCTGGTAGAGGCCGGCAAATCGGTCTATGGCACAGGCAAAATTGACGATTTGTTCGGAGGACGTGGCCTCACCGGCACTCATCACTGTGAGGACAATTTCAACAGCATTCAAGGGCTGCTGAAATACCTGGATCAGGATTTTGAAGGCCTGATTTTCTCCAACCTGATCGAGTTCGATATGATTTATGGTCACCGCAACGATCCACGCGGCTACGCCAATGCCCTGCAAGACTTTGACCAGGCTTTGCCCGAAATCCAAAACCGTCTTCGCCCAACCGATATCGTCATGATCGTCGCCGATCATGGGGTCGACCCAACCACTCCCGGAACCGATCACTCGCGTGAATACAGCCCATTACTGGTCTTTGGTGAGCCGGTGCGTGGCGGGGTGGACTTGGGAATACGTGGCAGTTATGCGGATGTCGATGCCACCCTGATGGAGATTTTCCACTTACCACAACCCCTCATTGGCAGTAGCTTTCTACAACAAATTCAAAAACAGGCTTAAAGACCAAGCCAACTAGTTACCCGACATCAACAAAAGGTCCGCTGCTCACCGTGAAGTTTGTCAGCGGACCTTTTTATTTTTTCGACATATTTAGGTGAGACGAGCCCGCCTTATGTGCCAGCCTGACTGCAAGGTTAACTTCAGAAGCGACCAGCTGACAAAATAACAACCGGCATCAGGCCAGTTGTTTCGTCCACATGCCCGTCCATTCGGGCAAAATAGCCCAGCCTTCACGCTGGATGGTTGCTGCCAATTCGTCGCCAAAGAAAAAGCGCGTGAACTCGACCGCCTCATCGACCGAATCAAAGCGATAGTCAGTCTGGATGGGAGCGTGAGCGCTGAAGCCCCGTTCGGTTTCCAGCCAGTGGTAATATTCGGCCAGGTCGTTGTTCGGCGGCGCCGGGGTATGACTACCCGTGCTCATGGTCTCAAAAACGAACAGGGTTCCTCCCGGAACGGCCATCCGCTGCATTTCATCCACTGCCGCACCCATCTGCAACTTCCAATCGGATGCAAACCAGGCACGCATGTGACCAATGGCCCAACCCGCCATGACGATATCCGCGCCACGTTCAGCAAAAGGCAAGGCGCGCATATCCGCCTGGAGAAGCTCCCAGTCGCCTTGCACCTGTGCGCGCTGCTGTTTTTGTTCGCGCAGCATCGCCAAATGCAAATCGAGGGCCACCAGCTTACAACCCAACCCATGCAGCATGAGCGGGAATCGCCCCGTACCACTTCCCAGATCCAGAATGCGCTTACCATCCAGCGGGGTAACCGCTTGAACGGCTTTGAACACCTGGTTTTGATAATCTTCCACCGCAATCATGCGGTGATAGGCATCTGCCCGGGATTTGTAGATATTAATAAAGTGATCTGTCATATTCCTCTCTTTATCAATTCAGCAAATTCTGTATACGCGTAATTTTTGCCTGTAAGGAACCTGGCTTGGCAATATCGGAACGATGGCGCAAACCGGGAAGCGCCATCTGTTCAAGCATCGATTCTACTGCTTCTTCCGCTGCGGCAAGTTCCGGCCGCAGGGCCAACAAAGCCGCGAAGCGTGAACCGGTTGGCGCCAGCCGCCCATCTCCACTGGAAGGATCTCCGTTGGCAAGAATTAGTTCAAGACCAGCCTTCCGCAACATATCCATGTCAATGGATACCGGCTCACCGCGTTCCGATTTCTCAGGATAACCCTGCGGCACCAGGTACTTGGCTACCGAGGCCATGTTTTCAAATTCTACCACCTCGGGCAGACCACAGGTCGCACTCATAAAGGTTTCCACCGGGTCGCTCTTAAGCAGAGCCATCAGGTTAATTGCCTCTGGATCTCCCAGGCGAACATTGGTCTCAACGATACGCGGACCATTTCGGGTTACCATGAATTGCCCATACAGCACACCATGATAACGTTGCCCGGTCTGTTCCTGTGCACCCATGATAATTTTGAAAAGCAGTGCGCGCGCCTGCTGAAGCTGGTCTTCTGGAACAAACGGCAGGGTGTGATTGGGCATGCTGAATGTGCCCATCCCTCCCGTCATCGGACCAGTGTCACCATTAAAGGCACATTTCGCATCCTGAACAAGCGGCATCGGTACCATCCTGATGCCATCAGTGAAAACGATCTGGCTGAATTCTTCCCCAATCAGTTTTTCTTCCAATAGCACATTGCCCTGGGCGTTGATCAATTCAACTGCATAGGCCTCGGCGTCCGCCGCGGTATCCAGCTGAATACCCATCACGCGCACACCTTTGCCACTTGTCAGGCCCAACGGCTTAACCGCAACATCGCCCAACTCGACCAAAGCCTTACGCACATCTTGCGAAGAATGGCAGACCCGGAAACCTGGGTTGGCCTCTGGTGCCCAGCGCGCTACGACCTCACGCAAGAAGGTTTTATCCCCTTCCATACGCGCCAAGTCTTGCCGGGGACCAACCGTCGGAATACCCTTGCGATGCAAAGCGTCTGCAGCTCCGTGTACAAGGGGCTCCTCAGGGCCAACAACAGCCAGATCCACCCGGTTTTGCCAGGCAAAATCTGCGATCGATTCCGGTGTTTTCATTGAACCCATTTGGGTTTTGGCAGACAACGCGGCAATCGCCGGGTTTAATGTACTCATATAGGCAATCAACTCAGGGTGCAACCTGGACCGGCTGAGCGCCGCCGCGATGGCGTGTTCACGACCACCATTTCCAACCAGCAAAATCTTCATTTCAAAGCTCCTTTTATTACGTCAAGGCGCTGGAGTGCCTTGGAACGCACACCCTCAAACGGGTAAAGCGCGCCAAACTGTTCCAGGGCAAAGGACCCTGATACCGCTCCCCAGCAACCCGCCTGTAGCGGATCACCGGTTTCAGCCAGGCCAACCACAAAACCGCCACAATAGGCATTGCCAGCCCCGGTAACATCAACAATCTTCTCCACTTGCACAGCCGGGATGCGCACCGGTTGAAAGTCCTTGCCCATGACCAGGCTTCCTTCAGCCCCCATCCGTAGGGCCACCAACCTGGCGCCATCCTCCAGCATCGCCTGGGCAATCGCCACCGGCTCTTCCTGACCCGTCAGACATTTGGCTTCCAACAGGTTGGGAGAGATGGCATCCACCAGTGGCATCAATTCACGAAAGATGGCCCGGTTGGACTGGGTGCATAACTCACCCCACGGCTCCCACACAATTACACGGGTGCCGTGCCCACGCAGTAGATTCACCCACTCGTGAAAGTGGTGTACCTCGCACTGCAAGTGCACACCAGCGGCCCCGTTGTATTCGAGCGGGAGTTCCGCTGGCTTTGGGGAATTAAAAACAAATTCGTCCATGCTGGTGCGAAAGATCTCAGTACGTTTATTGTCCCATTCAAATACCTGCCATGCACGCGGAGTCGCCAGGTGTCGACGAACGACCCCTCGCAAATCAAATTCTTGCTGCAACAAGGCTTTCATGTCATCAGGGAAGTTATCTCCAACCCAGGAGACCAGGCCAACCTGGTCGGCCCAAACGCGCATACCGGCAATCGCGTGGGTGGAACCGCCACCAAACATACCCATGTATGTTTTCCCATCTGGCAGAACAATATCATCAACAATCACAGAACCAATTGAAATATACAATGCGATCGCCTTTTAGCAAACTTTAAACAATGCGGCGCCTCATAAAGCGGCAGCGGTGACAAAGTCCCGAACCCGGCCCGGATCCCAATCGGCCTGGAGCGACTCGCGCGTCCACCCACCAACAGTCTTGAAGGCCGTGCTGACAATCACACCATCTGCGGCCTGTAGGGCTTGGCCAATATTTTTATCATTCACGCCACCGCCAATCAGCAGGGGAACATCCAGCCTGGCCTGACGCGCTTCCGAAACCATGGATATGGTTTCGGCAAACGACAACCCGGTCAGGATCAAGCCATCGGCCCGGCCAAACGTAGCCGCCCAGCGGGCTTCCTCTGCCAAGGGCAGTTGTCCAAGCGGCGAGCCACTGCGATCATGGACATCCGCCAGGATGGCAATATCCTCTGCCCCAAGTTGGGCACGGTATTGAATAGCCTCGTGCGCACAGCCCTGCAACATACCTTCAGCCTTGATCATCACGCCCACATAAACCTTGATGCGCACAAACTGCGCACCAATGGCCTGAGCTACTGCGAGCGGTTCACGCGCGCCGTGGCTCATCAAGCATACTCCCAAGGCCAGGTCCGGAAAGGCTGTCCGCACTGCCATCCCAATGGCCGTCACCCCGGCGACAACATGCGTAGGAACCAGCGGTGCAATCGGGTGGTCGCCAAGATCCTGCAGATACAACCCGGTCACCCCGGCTCGTACAGCTACTTCCACGTTGCGCAGGGTGTAATCGCGTATTTCAGCCAGCGAACGCCGATCGGGATGATTTGAACCCGGGAAGGGCGGCAGGTGCAGCGCGGCAATAATTTTCGGTAATTTATTATTCATCTGGCACCTCTCAGGAGGGCATTTGGTCGAGACCTTCGGTATCGCTGGTGCGAATACGGCTGATGCCACCACCACCTTCGGTGCTGCGGCCACCGGTGAAATTGCGGAAGAACGGCTCGCCAATGGCGTCTGACCTGTAAGCGGCGAACAGGCTGCCCGGGATAGCCGAAATGACCGGCGCAAACATCTCGCGCACACCTTCTGCCAACGGCAGGACACTATTGGCACTGGCCGTAATCGACGACGCTGACGCGGGTACCACTGCTGCCACCCGGCGCCCAACCTGGCGGGCGGCTACAGCTATTTCGGTCATACGTGATAAATCACGATCGCCGGCGCTGATCAGGAAAGTGGGGGTATCTGCCTGGCGTGCGAAGTACTGTAAATGGCCCCATTCCTCGGTATCCTGACCCAGGGCACTATCACCCGAGGCCTCAAGCACCTTGGCGGCCGTAAACAGGGCTGAAGCGAAGTTAGGCCCACCACCGACGAAAACAAATTCCCGCGCATCCTTCCATTCCTCGGCCATTTGTTTGGCGATTCCATCACAGGCAGCAATGGTCTTTTCGGCGGCATCACCAAGCAACTCAATTTCCTTACGCAGCTTGTCTGCCTCGCTGGTCAGGATACGACCACGCACCTCGCCCAAACGGATGGCAACCAACAACAAGCCAATTTGGTTGGCAACATAAGAGCGTACACCAGGAACATGCACACCGGGCGGATCCTGGAAAGGCGGCTGGGTGGTATCAATCATAATTTCTGCAGCCCGCCCGATCCGACTGCCCGGCGTTGCGGTCATCGCTATGGTGGTGGCACCGTATTTCTTGCCCAACAGCAGCGCTTCCAAGGTACGGGAAACCTCGCCCGATACAGAGGTGCCAATCACCAGGTTGGTTCCAGGTTCGGATTTTGGCATGAATTGTGCGGCATAGCGGGCATACTGCATGGAGGTCAATGCTTCTGTAGGAATGCCTGCAATGTGTTCAAAGGCCATCTCGGCACCCAGGGAGGCGTGATGCGAATCACCGCAACCCGTCAGGTAAACACGTTTCACCGACAGGGAGAGCATATGGTCAACCTTATTGCGGACCGCTTCATCGTAACTGCGGGCAACCCCGCGGATTAAACCAGGAATACTGTGGATCTGTTCTACCATTCCGTTCATAATATTAATCTCCTATCAATCAATTTTCGTAGTTAATGGATTGCCGGCCAAAAAAGCGCGCACTTGTTCAATGTTTGGTAAACCAGGGCGCGCACCCAGCTTTTGGACGGATAAAGCCGCCGCAGCGTTGGAAAAGACTAGCGCGTCATCCAGAGAATAACCGGATAACAGGCCAAAAAGGAATGCAGCATGAAAACAGTCACCAGCACCAGTCGTATCCGTCACCGGGACGATATATCCCGGTTGAGACCGGGTTTCACCCTGGCGAAAGGCCGCTGCTCCAGCGGCTCCCAAGGTGGCAATCACCAGGCTGGCGCCCATATTCAACCAATGGCGAGCGCCTTCTTCAAGATTCGCGCCCGCGGCTCTACGCTCCAGAGCAGCCCGGTTGGTAAAAACAATATCCGCATTCGAAATACAGAAATCAAGTTCCTGGGCATTGAGCGCATTGCCCGCTTCGACATCAATAGCCATCTGCCCACCCCCGCGATGAACTGTTTCCGCAATACTGGCATACAAAGCCTGCTTTTGAGGTGTGACATATACCAGCCGGGCACACTCGAGCTGATCCAGCAACGCCGGGGTCAGATCTGGCATCCCCTTGGTAGTCTCAACCACCAGAATGGTGCGTTCACGTGAAGAATCGAGCATGATGACACAAAAATCAGAGCGGGCACCGGGCAAAATTTGGGTGTACGATGCATCCACGCCAAAACGCTCAAATTCAGAAAGCACCAGGCGGCCGCCTTCATCATCGCCCACCACCCCGGCCCAGGCAGATGGCAATCCCAGGCGCGCGGCTGCACAAGCAGTATTGGACACCAGGCCACCAGCCTGCATACCAGAGAATTGAGCAAGAACCTTCTCGTCAGGCAAGGGGATATGATTCATCTCGAGGATTAAATCAACGGATGATCCTCCCAGGAAATAACAGGTGCCATCTGTTTTGGTTGCCATATCGCCTACCGGATTGTTTTATAAAGCGCTTCTTTCCAGCGCGCTATGTCAATCGACCAGCATACTTCAGCGTTGGCCATCTTTTGGGTCACGCCCAATTCGTCCACAATCGTGGCGCCGCGCGTCAATTCGCTGTTGGTTTCCACATCAACGTAATATTTACCACTGCGTGTTACGATGGAGGGATCCAAAGCGATGGCCATTGTGACCGGGTCGGGCAAACTCAAGCCCGGCTCGCTGTACATATCCCGGTTGATGGCAATGGCAGTGGCATTGATGTCAATACTGAACTTCGCATAGGTCGTTTGCATATCCAGGATGGATTGGATCTCAGCTTCGTCAAAATTGGCTTTGCCCCGGCAATGTTCCCAACCAACCATCATGAATGGAATGCCGGAATGAAAGAACATGCGCGCAGCATCTGGGTCAAACCAGATATTAAATTCAGCCGAGGGGGTGATATTGCCAAGCGTATTGGCAGCACCCCCCATGACATAACACATCTTAATTTTTTTAGCGATATCAGGCGCTTGTGCAAAGGCAAGCGCCATATTGGTAAGTGGTCCCAGGGTAACCAGGGTAATCTCGCCCGGGTATTTACGCACCGCCTCAATAAAGGCAGGCACAGCATGCTTCTCTTGCACTGGCCTTTTCGGCTCAAGGGGATTGGTGCCACCCATGCCATCTGGGCCGTGGAAAAAATATGCGAAATGCGGTTCGCGCAGGAGCGGTTTGTCGGCTCCTACGTAAACAGGGGTCTCTTTTCCGCATACCTCGACCGTATAACGGGCATTACGCGCACCCATTTCAACCGGCACATTCCCCGCGGCGACGGAGATGCCCTCCACGTGCACATCGGAAGTGCGCAGTGCCATTAGAATGGCAACCGCATCGTCCGAGGCTGTATCTGTATCAATCCAGAAGCGTCGCATACATTACATCCTTTAGGCCTTGGTTTGCACCAGGCGGTCATGCATCAACTGCAACAACCTGGGTGCATCGACATCCACACAAACGTTGATTTCCACAGATTCCTGCCAGGCCCGGCGCGGATCCGGGACGGTAAAACCGGCGCATTTCCCCTGGGTTTCAACATAAACAGGCACACGCCTGGTAACAAACATGCCCGGGTCAATCAGGTAACCAATCGCAGATGGATCATGGGTATTGATAGCCCCATCCATACCGTCCTTGGTTCTATGTGCATCCTGGTAAACCGGTAATATCATTCTTAAGAAATCAGTGGTGGGGGTGCCTGTATTGACGAGCGACGCAATCATTTCCTTGGTCTGTATCGCCAGGGTGGTGACATCCAGGCCCACCATGGTCAAGTCCCATCCGGCGCTAAACACCAGATTGGCGGCATGCGGATCGTTGGATATATTGGCTTCGGCCACATAGTTAACGTTGCCAGGTTTAAAAGCAGCCCCACCCATAACTACCACGCTCTTAACCGTTTGCACAATTCGTGGCTCGAGTCGTAAAGCCAGGGCCAGGTTGGTCAGTGGTCCAACAGCAACGAGCGTAATCTCACCCGGGTTGGCCATGATGGTTTCGACAATAAACTGCGCAGCTGGTTTTTCTATTGCCTTGCCCTTGGGCATGGGTAGGTTGGCATTCCCAAAACCATCCACACCATGGAACATGTGACCATAGCGGGGTTCGGGACGCACATAAGGCTTAGCTGCGCCCTTTGCCACAGGGATATCCGGGCGACCTTCCATTTCCACCAGGCGCAGCGCATTCAGCGTAGTGGTTTCGGTATCAGTATTGCCAAAAACGCTGGTCAGTCCCAGGAATTCCAATTCGGGCGAATGAAGCCCGAACAGGATTGCCATGGCATCATCCACACCTGGGTCAGTATCAAAAATGATTTTCTGTGCCATGTTTTTTACTCCTGGTCTTTCATAATGCGCACAATAACCTGCCGGTTGCGTGGGCCATCAAATTCAAAAAAGAAAATACTTTGCGAGCTTCCCAAAAGAACATTTCCACCGGTCACAATCAGCGCCTGGCTGCCACCCACCAACACCGCCTTGATGTGCCCGGATGCATCGGCAGGGGTATCGAAGATATGGTGAAAATCCGCTCTGGTAGGAACCAGGCGGTGAATTTCTTCAATCACATCCTTAGCCGTATTTGGATCCATACCGGAATTGATCACCAACCCACCGGTGGTGTGGGGAACATACAGAACACAGAGGCCCTCTTGCACGCCGCTATCCTTCACTGCGGCGCGAACCTGAGCGGTAATATTGACCAGGCTTTCGCCTTTGTTCGTCTGAATATCAATTTTGGTTAACATTTTCACCTCGATAAGAATTGGATAAAGTCATGATTGTCCTGCAAAACACTGAGTACTTCATCAGCGGTTGGCACACGCGTACCTGAACCAATTTTTTTTACTTTGGCCGCGCCCATGGCATTCGCAAATGTAGCGAGCGCAAGCGGCGGCCAGCCGTTCAGAAACCCGTAGATAAACGCGGCGGCAAAAGAATCTCCGGCTGCATTGGTATCACGCGCTTCAACTTGGAAACCCGGGTGGCTGGTTTCTCCCTCGCGGGTCAGAATGGTACAGCCCTGGGCACCGCGCTTTACGCAAATCATCGCTGGCCCGCGTTCCAACAGAGCCCTGCAATCCCCCACTCCTTTTTTTCCTGGCAAGATCAGTGGAATTTCATCCTCAGTGAGCAGGATCACACTGGACAAGCCAACCACGCTGTCAATCAATTCAGGCGACAGACCTCGCACATGCGGACCGGGGTCAAAAAAAGTGGGGATATTTCGAGTGCTGGCGAACTCAATACAGCTCACTGCAGCCTGGCACAGGCGATCTTCATGCAGAGAATAACCGCTCAAAAACAAGGCAGCTGCGGATTCGATGCGCTCCAACCAGGCCGGCACAACAGCCACCACAGAGCCGCTGCCATACTTACCTAAAAACACATGCCTGCCGCTTGTATCCGCCAGAACAATCACCGTGGTTGTGCTGCCACCCTGTTGACGCAGCAAACCACTGATATCGACCGCTTCGGCTTCCAGTGCCTGGGCGGCCAGGTCGCCAAAAGAATCCGCTCCGCGCACACCCAGCATGCTAACCTGTAAACCCAGCCGCCGGGCTGCCACTGCAAAGTTCCCGGACCCACCCGGTTCCACGGTAATAGAATCTGCCAATTGGTGTTTTCCGGCTTCAACCGGTAATGATGGGATAGCACAAACCAAATCAGCGACAAAATCACCAACACTGACGACCCGCGGGTTGAGCGGCAGCGGTAGCGCGATCATTCCACTTCAACACCGGGTAAATGAATACATTTATCCAGGCTGGCAATGGCTTCATCCAACCAACCATCCCATGGCTGACCGCCTGTTTTCTGCTGGCTGAGTAAATTAACCGCAACTTGCAGGGGAGGCATGGACGCCCCGCCACCCCACACAGTGGTAGCCAACGCTCCCAAGGTATTGGAGAGCAGCGCACGCGCTTCCAGGCTCACACCACACAAGGCACCGTAGATCAAGGCAGCACTGAAAGCGTCTCCCGCTCCAGTGCTATCGACCGTTTCCACATGGAAACCCGGCATATGCTTGCGCCCCTGGGATGTGACCAACATGCAACCGTCCCGACCCAGTTTTAGACCGATCATCTTCACACCGCAGGAAAGCAGGTAATCGAGCGCGTCATCCAGGTTGCCACGACCTGATATGGTGATGGCTTCCTGGTCACCCAACACCAGTAAATCCAGTTTATTCAGCAAGCGTTCAAGGTCTGAGCCTAGGGCAACAGCTGGCTCTACACCCAGGTCAAGAGTAATAAGGATGTTATTGGCTTCAGCCAACTCAACCGCCCGCCAAGCGGCATCCTTTTGCGGTGATTTCATGAATGAATAGCCGGAAAGATGCAATAAATCAACGCCGAAAAACATTTCAGCAACGATTTCCTCTGCATCAGTCAAAACATTCGCACCGCGATAAGAGAACATGGTTCTTTCACCATCCGGGGTAACTGGCAAAAAGATCAACCCGGTGCCCGCGCGCGAATCACGAATGAGATGTTTCATTCCAACACCCTCTACTCGCAAGGTCTCGATGGCAATTTCAGCCCACGGATCGCTGCCCGTATGTGCAATCAACTCTGTGCCAAGATTGAGCCGCGAAAGCAGGATGGCGGTATTAGCCAGCGAACCACCGGTACGCACTTCCACATCATAAACAAGCGCATCCCCGCCCGAAACCGGGTATGCAGGGATATTCATCAACAAATCGATATTAATATCCCCAAGCAGAATAACCTTGTGTGATTCAGTCGCCACGTTATTCCTCTTCCTTCCATCTAGCAATTTTTTTTATTTTTCATGCTTGCGGGCCGCTTCAACAAACAAACGGATGCGGTTCATGTCCTTGGCGACCAGTTCACCGGGCATATTTGTGTGCGTGTTGGAATCCACGCCATATGGATGCACACTGTCGATCGATTCAGCTACGTTCTCTGGGCTGAGTCCGCCAGCCAGGATCACTGGGATGCGCACACGTTCTACGATTTGGCGGCTGATCGACCAATCATGCGTTTTTCCGCTTACGCCAATCCCAGCGATGGAAACGGACTTGGTATCCAGCAGCAAAAAATCGCTTTCGGCTGCATACAACTCGGCTGCCTGCAGCGTAGTCTGATCGGTGACCGAGATTGCTTTCATCAGGCAAATACCCTGGGGCAAACTTGCACGCAGTTCTTTCATTTTTGGCAGGTCTACATCCTGCATATCAGTGGAAATGTGAATGATCCCAGGGCGAACAAAACGCGCCATGCGCAGGATTTCATCCACATCGGTTGCCATGGTCAGTGCCACCGCGGTTGCGTGGGCTGGAAGAGCTTCGACCATGGCACGCGCCTGCACAAAACTCAGCTCACCTGGAACAAGTCCATAATCCCCGGCCACAAAACCGATGTGATCAACACCCATCTCGGCTGCCTGGCAAGCCTGCTCCACACTGGTAAACGCATATACCTGGACTATCATGCGCGCGCTTCGCCTCCCGGATACGTGGCAATCCGGCGATTTGGATCGCGCTGATTCAGGCGATCCAGACGCATGGAAACTTCCCGCTTGACCTGTGCCAGGTCAATTGTCAGTAAGTTTTTGTGCAGCATTAATATTTTCCCATTGCAAATAACCGTATCCACATCACGACTGCTGGCCGAATAAACCAGGTTGGCAGCCGCATTAAATCGCGGGAACATAGCAGGGTTGTCCTGGCTGATCAAGGTAATATCCGCCAGTTTGCCCTCAACCAGGTCGCCGAGCTTATCCTCCATACGAAGTACACGGGCACTGCCATGAAAAGCCGTATCCAATACTTCGGAGAGCGCCATAACAGTAGAATCCCCGGCTGCATCCTTCTGAGTAAGCGCCATCAAACGGATTTGCTCGAGGATATCCAGGGTGTTACTGCTAACCGCACCGTCAGTGGCGGTTCCAACCGGAATACCAGCCGCGCGGTAACGAGGCAAGGGCGCAGTGCCCATCCCCAGCTTGAGATAAGTTTTGGGTGCGTGCGCGACACCGCTCTGAGCCCCGGCCAGTAGCTTGATATCCGCCTCAGTCGGGAAGAGACAGTGCCCGAGGATGGTAGGTACCGACAACACATTGGTCTCAGCCAGCATCTGGACAGGGGTGATCCCGTGCTGTTCAAGGCTTAGCGTAACCTGCTCAGCGGTTTCTGAAACATGAATATGAATTCCAACCTGCAAGTCGTGGGCGCGTTGAGCTGCCAGGCGCAGGAACTCTGGCGGGCAAGTATAGGGAGCATGCGGACCAAGCCATGTGCTAATGCGTCCATCGGCCTTACCCTGCCAACGTTCAACAAATTCGCAGGTCCGGTCTAATTTTTCGACCCCTTCGTGTCCGAAAACCGCCCAAACCAGGTTGGCACGCATGCCCGAATCAGACACAGCCTGAGCGACTTGATCCATATAAAAATAATGATCAGCAACGCTGGTCACACCTGCACGGATCATCTCGGCCATGCCCAGCATGGCACCCCAGTAGACATCCTCGGGGGTCAAACCTGATTCCATCGGAAAGATGTAATCATTAAACCAGGCGTGCACGCTGACATCTTCAGCCAGACCCCTGAACAATACCATCGGGACATGCGCATGTGTGTTCATCAATCCTGGCATGGCAAGCAAGCCAGTTGCATCAACACATTCCACACCTGTGGCAATCGCTTGCCCTTCTATGTGCGGAGATATACGCTCGATATGCTGCCCATGGATAAAAATATCCATCCCTGCTTCCACGCGCGGACCGAAGGTATCCACATGCAGCACATCACAGTTACTGATCAACACATCAGCCATGTCATTTTCCATTGGCAAGCGCCAGATGATATAAGCCATCGGCGATGCCATCAAAATCCATTTCGGGGTTGGCCACCCGCAGCTTTTCCGTCACCCAGGCAGGAATAGCTTCGATCCCGCGCCAGGCGCCCGCAATGGCGGTTGCCATGGCACCAATGGTATCCGCATCCCCTGAGAGTTGGGCGGAATAAGTGGCCGTCTTCATCGGGTCGCCATCTGCCATCACCAGCACCGCAAAAGCCGAGGGCACAGATTCTGTTATCGCCAGGGTGGCCCCTACCAGGTCGTAAATATCTTGCAGTCGTTCATGCTCAGAGCGCGTGCTCCGGGCAATCTCCACCGCCATACTAATGCGCCTGCTGACAGAAGCACCGATCCAGTGCTCATCATATTTTCGGCCCATGTCAGCTGCGCGCATGCCTGCCGCAACGATATCATCCAAGCTGACACCGGGCTGCATCGCAACCGCAATAGCCCCGGCGATGGCTGAGGCCCCTGAAACAGCCACATCTGTATGATGAGTAGGCACACACGATAGGTACGTGTCTTGAACTGCACCTTCCACATCCCCTGGGTGAATGAGGCCAACCGGTGAGACTCGCATAGAAGCACCATTGGTATCTCCATAACGACCGGTCTGATATACATCCACACCACGCTTCATTGCAAGGACAGCCCGGCGGGTGGATGGCCCCACGTAGGAACAGTTATCACCATCAATGCGGTCATACCAGGCCATAATCGCCCGTGCACTGCCCTCAACCGTAACCTTGCCTTCGCGCACAATTTCTTCTGCCAGTGCATAGGCTTGCTCTGTGTCATCTGTAACCCGGCCGGCAATAAATCCTCTGTGAAAAGGATGATGATCCGGACCAGGGTAAAAATCGCTAAACCATTGATGGTAATAATTCCAGGTTTCATCTGGAGTTAATAAGGCCGGCATGGCCCAGGCATCGCCCAACGCCTGTCCATAAATACCACCAAGCACTTTGTTTTTCATACGTTAAATTTCCTATGAATTAGGAGCACGGCCATGCCGCACCCAGGGTAAGAAAATGAAATCTACCATCAAAACCAGTACGGATGCTGCCCAGGGAAAAGACTTGAACAGCATCCGCATCCGGCAAAAATGAGATTGTCAATGATACGGGCAGCGGGCCAGATTACTGCTTGGCTTGTATGGCCGCCATTTCAGCGAGGTGTTTCTCTTGGAACTTGCGCGCCCGGTCAATAATTTGCGACTGACGCCGAACGTTGTACAAAACCAGGGCGATGATGGTCGCCACATACGGGATGATTTGCACCAGTTGGGATGGGATTTTCAAAGACCCAAGCATGTTCGAGAGCGCATCCGCAAACCCAAAGAAAACTGCCGCCAACACGGTGCCGAACGGGGTACGCCCACCCAGGTGCACGGCTGCCAGGGCGATAAAACCACGCCCAGCGGTCATATCACGCTGGAAAAGAGTCAGGTAACCCATCGACATGTTGATACCGCCAAGACCAGCCAAGACGCCACTGATGGCCAGGGCAATCACGCGGGTGCGGATTACATTGATACCAACCGAAGAAGCTGCCACCGCATTTTCACCAACTGCGCGCAAGTGCGCTCCAAAACGGGTCCTGTACAACATTAAGGAAACCAACCCGGCAAAGATGAAAGCAAGATACGTCAGGATGTTATGCCCGCTCAGAATTGTTCCCAAGACGGGAATATCCTTCAATATCGGGATGGGAACATTCGGTACCGCGCCGCTCATCAATGAGGCGGAATTACCTTTATCACCGGTCAAAACATAAAGCACAAAAATCGTACCGCCCGAGCACAAGATGTTAATGGCAACACCTGCCAGGATCGGGTCGGTCTTGAGGACCAGGTGAAAGTAAGCCAGGACCATGGATATGACCAGCCCGGCAAGCATGCCTGCCAGGACACCCAGGGCAACACTATGGGTGTAGGAACTGACCAGAACACCCGCCAGCGCACCGGCGAGCATCATACCTTCCAGTGCAATATTAGGCGCACCAGAAAGGTCAGAAACCAGGCCGCCCAGGGCGGGCAAAATCAGCGGCGTACTGATGCGAATAACGCTCGCCAGGAATAAAGCGCTGAAAATACTGTTCAAAACAACTTCAATGGACATGGTTCAGCTCCCTGCCTCTGGTGTTGGGTCAACCTTGGGTTTGCTGCGAGCCTGCACACGTCGGCGAACTTCCGGCATGATGCGCTCCGCGGTTACCAGCAAGATAATAATCGCCTGGATCACCAGGACCATTTCACGTGAGACATCCGAGGAACGCTCCATGATATCGGCCCCGGCGCGCAAGTAGCCATAAGCTAGCGCGGTGAACGGTACTAGGATTGGATTATTGCGCGCTAACAGGGCTACCACAATACCTTCAAAGCCCAACCCAGCTGTGATGTTCAAAACCAGTTTATTGTGAACACCCATGCTCAGGTGTGCCCCTGCCAGGCCGGCAAAAATACCGCTGACAGCGGTTGCCAACATAACAGCCTTCTTTGTATCCATACCACCGTAACGAGCAAACTTGATATTCGCGCCCAACATGCGTAGTTCATACCCAAAGGGTGTGCGATACATCAGGAAATAAACAACCACCACCGAAATAATGACGATGTACAGCATGGTGGTGATATTGGTCTGATCGACCCATATCTTACGCACGTTCGCCAGGAAAGCAATGTCCGGGAAGAATGAAAACAACCTACCCTCCGGCGGAAAGGCTGGCGATGCGGTATAACCTGCATCGGGGGCCTTGATGAAATCCGTCAGGATGTATTCGTACAACTTTAGAAAAATTGTATTCAACATCAGGGTTGAGACGATTTCGTTGGCGCTCAAGTAGGCTTTCAAATAACCAGGGATGATACCCAGCAGAAAGCCCGCCAAACCACCCGCCGCCAATGCCAGGGGAACACGCAGCATCATGGGCAACGGCACATACAGCGCCACACAACCCGATACCAACGCACCCACCACCATCTGCCCTTCGGCACCAAGGCTGAATATTTCGGCCTTAAAAACAATCGCGATCGCTAAACCCAGCATGGTCAGGGTCAGCGATTCCTGTATCCAGTTACCAAAGCGATTTATCTTGGTTACCGGGCCAATCAGGAAGCTGCGATACGCTCCAATCGGATCCTTGCTGACAAACAACGTGATCACAAACCCGATCAGCAAGGCAATCAAGACCGCGGCAATCACACGCAGCACTTCTTTTCCAGTGTTGGACTTGAAAAACTGCTTCACAGGTTTGCCTCCATTTCTGCGGGATCCTGGTGCTTTAATCCCAGCATGTAATAACCAAGTTCTTCTTCTGTCAGCTCAGGAGAGTTCTTCATCACGCAAGTAATCTGGCCTTCGTACATAACGATGATCCGGTCCGAAATACTCATGACCTCGCTCAAATCGGCCGAGATCAGCAGGACAGCAGTACCTTCAACCCGCTTTTGCACTAAACGGCGGCGGATATACTCAGTTGCGCCCACATCGATACCACGGGTGGGTTGAGCCGCAATCAATACCTTTGGATCTGAAGTAAATTCCCGCGCAACGATCACTTTTTGCATGTTACCGCCAGAGAGCGCCCCAAGCGGCACAAATCCATCCATCGTGCGGATATCGTATTCTTTAATCAGGTCTTTTCCCTGCTTATACACTTTGTTATAGTTGATCGACCAACCGGTGAGAAATGCTGGTTTGAAATACCGATCGACGATCAGGTTCTCAAAAATCGAACCTTTGAGCGCCACGCCATTTGTCAGGCGATCTTCGGGGATATGACCGATCCCCGCCAGGCGCACATCACGTGGTGTTGTATTCAGGATATTTTTGCCTTCAATCACGGCTTGCCCGGTAGTGGCGGCACGCAAACCCGAAAGAACTTCGGCCAATTCTGTTTGACCATTGCCTTCCACACCGGCAACACCCAAAATCTCACCGTGATACAAGTTGAAATAGACGTTGCGAAGCATCGGTCGGCCTGTTTCTGAAATATAGGACAGGTCCTTAATTTCCAATGCAGTAGCGCCTCGATGAACCGGCGGACGATCGATGTTTAAAAATACTTCCCTGCCGACCATCATGCGAGCCAACCCTTCGCGGGTGGCCTCGGAAGTGGGTACGATGCCCATCACCTTACCGGTTCGCATCACAGTAACCCGGTCAGAAATTTCCTTGACTTCACGCAGCTTGTGGGTAATAAAAATTACCGTTTTACCTTCTTTAACCAATTCTCGAACCGCCAGGAATAACTCCTGGGTTTCTTGAGGTGTTAGAACGGCCGTTGGCTCATCCAAAATCAGTAATTGGGCGCCCCGGAAGAGCGTTTTGAGGATTTCCACACGCTGGCGCATGCCTACGTTGATACTGTCCACAATGGCGGTGGCATCCACACGCAGCCCATAACGCTTGGAAAGCTCTTCTGTAACCCGGATGGCACCTTCATTATCCAGGAAGGATCCCTTGGTGGGTTCCTGCCCCAAGACAATGTTCTGGGCAACCGTGAAAGATGGCACTAACATAAAATTTTGATGCACCATGCCAATGCCAGCAGCGATTGCATCGCTGGATGAACTGAACTGCACAGGCTTGCCATCCAGCAAAATCTCTCCGGAAGTGAGCCCTTCCATGCCATACAGCAGTTTCATCAAGGTCGATTTCCCAGCGCCATTCTCGCCCACCAGGGCATGAATTTCGCCGCGCTCAACCGAAAAATTCACACCATTGTTGGCAACCACGCCGTTTGAGTAAACCTTGACAATATCACGCATTTCAATGAAAGCCATTCTGACGCCTCCATACTTTAGGCAGGCAGGCTTACAGCCTGCC
>CAIVSQ010000148.1 GCA_903908605.1 uncultured Anaerolineae bacterium | reverse complement strand
TCTCGATCAATATGAATTACTTTCCCTTGTAATGGCTTGCGATCGACATTAATTTGATTTTCGATCGGGCGTTCGTTGACGACTTTTGTAATCTTTTGACTCCACATGTTTTTAATCTCGGCGGAAAGATCCTGATAAGTACGATAGTTATATTCGGTTATCGGATCCATTCCGGAATTACCCATCATTTCCAAAATTTGATTATAGTAATTTTGTTTGAATTGGCTTTTGTAGGTGTGATGAAGATATTTTTGGTATTCTGCATAATTCGCAAAACATTTTCGCCCATGCTTTCGCAACTCAGCTCCCAGTACAATTGGCGCAAGTTCGGAAAACTCGCAGTCAAGTTCACGTAAGCTGGGCAGAAGTACTCCATCTATTACCATGAGAAGTGCAGTGGTGGCTCGCTCTGGTTTTCCTTTATCATGAAACATGAAGCCTTCTTTTTTTGGAAGAGCCTGGTCTTGCCCACTTTTATCTTTGGCGAACCTTGGATCTGGTACCAGGATAGCGCCTGGCCCATTTTGGATTGTGAGTGCTTTGTTTTCATCGATGATTTCATCACGTAAAAATGGCAATCGCTTCCCTCTCCGGGCCAGGTTACGGCCATACATGGCTATTGCCTGAAAGAGGATGATCTGTGCCCGGATAAATGGGTAGGAAACCTGACTATCTACAAAGCGAAGTTCCACCGCTGCTGGTTGGTTGGAGAGCATTGGCGCATCTATATTCATCAACTTGGATGAATCGCCAGCCAAGGGGTTAATATCCATCTGGGTGAGATCGGCCAAACCGTAACTACGCCTCATCATACTTTTTATTTTGTCGAGATGTTGAGCGCTGAATTGAGATAAATATCGTGGCAAGAAACTGGATGGGTTTAAACGCATGCGATAGGAAAAATCCTGTTGCAATGTGCCACCAAAAATAGCCGAATTAGACGAGATGGAAAGTAATTCGGGAAGAAACTGGCGGTAAAGATTGTAAATACGTTCCATTTCGCCATCATCAAAGACTTCCACCTGGTGCAGATCTGCGCATAGGGCCGGTGATTGGCCTTGAAGATTATCTGCAAAAAAAGGATTCGTGCCAGATGGGATGAGCAGAAGTTTTTGGTTATAGGCGATTTGCATAAAGGCTTGCACGGCATGCTGCAACTGCCGAATAAACGCATCGCGTTCGAGGCGGTTGTAGATTGGCAGGAAAGGTGTGACCAAGCCAATTACGCTGGTGGAGCCAGCCCGCGCTTCACAATCGAAGCCTGACATGTTGGCTTGGGATTGAAAATATCGTTTGGCCTCATCTATGAATTTTTGGCGAATTTCTTGAGATACTGGTTGACTATTAGGTGTCATCAGTAAAAAACCCTTGCTTAGTCGGTGTCGTGAAGCACCGTTTAATACTAAATTGTTTAAGATTGGGCTCATACCGATCTCCTAATTGGATAACAACAACGAAAGCCAATGTATTCATCTGCCCTATTGGCAGACCAGGTCGAAGACTGGTTTCCTGGGTCACAATATTCCATTGCTGAGGTTGCGCAGCCACCGCGGATGCTCATTTTATCTCCGCGAGGGCCATCCAGCCATTCCCATACATTACCGATCATCTGCACGCAACCTAAAGGGCTGGTATTTTCGGTTAATTCCGATACTTTTATTGGGCGTGCAGTCTCATACAAGTTGCGATTATTTTTCCAAAAGCTGTTCCATTCAGCCACAGTGATATTGCGATCAGCTTTATATCCGCTGAAATTTACAATCAGGCGATTCCAGTCCTGACCCCATGGATAACGCTGAAGTTTGTGCTGCTCAGTATTCCAGCAGGTGGCAGTGACCCACTGCCGGTTGTCGGGTAGATAAGTCAGGTTTTCTAGAATTGGAAAGTTAAGTTTACTATGTGCCCATAAGCTATATAAACGCGCCCCCCACCAGGTAACCAGCGTTACGGGAAGTTGTGCACTTTCGTATAAAGGTTCCCAACGTTGATTAGCATAGTGCAGCCCATACGGTTTACCAGCATGAAGCCAGGGGACATTGGCAGAGGGCTTTTTCCAGCGGTCAAGACAATCGACGGCTATGATAACGCCATCGCATATTGCACAGTATTCGTCATCTCGAATCTCGGTCGTGACATGACCTCTATCCTGAATGTCGTTTAGAAATCGCGAAAACTGTAAGCAGGTGGTGGCGAATTTATCCATTAAAAATGGTGTCCCTGCTACCTGGTCGTCGCAAAGGATCGATAATTGGCCATCTTTTGCTCGGAAAAAGTGTGGATTTCCGGGTAAGGTTGTAAATGTGTATTGTTCAGGAACTTGAATGCCATGCCATGAGCCGGGCTCAACCCGCTGATCTGTAGCGCTTACAACCCAGGGTGACTGCTTTTCGCTGAGTTGGGTTCCTAAAAAGGAATCGGCTGGGATGGCATAGGCTACTTTTAAATTTTTTGTTTGATCAGACGCGACCACCATTCCAATTACACAGCTCAGCGTTTCATCCCATACAGGTGCACCGCTATAACCAGGTTGGATAAAATGACAGGCATCGTTTTCATCGCCAACCAATTGGAGCAATTTTTGTGAATTCTTCGCACGTAAAACGCCGGTAGACCAGACTCCAGCTGAATCGCCGGTAGGGTAACCATGTGTGCGAAATTGATGCTCCCATACATTTATCGATCCCATCAGCAGTTTGGCTGGCTTAAGCTCATTTGGAGCAGTACCCGAGATTTGTAATACGGCCATATCCTGGTTGATATCCCAGTGGATAACTCGGGCCTTGTCGGGTTGCGGATCATTCAGAAATAGCAGGGGGTAATCTAAGAGTAATTCTTTTTGTGGCTGATCAGGTTGGTCTTGTTCTAGTCCCAGGGCAGCATTGACTACGTGCGCGCAAGTTAAGACGTGATTGGGTGCTATGGCGAAACCAACCCCAACTGCGTCACCACCGTCAGAATCCAAGAACCGGACCAAGCAATTTTCGATGGTTTGGGAACTCAAAATAATGTCCTCTGATAGATATTTTCTATTAATATTTGCACACCCTGGCAGGTTTGTGGTCACCTGGTAATAGAAACTAAATCGCGTGTCTATTTGCTGTTAATGCATTTAGTGCGCAGGATGTCTGTGACTCATTAATAGTTTTATTTATGTAGCCGGATGGGGAAAGCCCCCACATTTTTTTAGTGTAGCATAACATAAATCGGATGAGATAGTGCTAAATGTCTTAATTTTTTCGATGAATATTCTGCAACCGGTCATATCCTTCATTTTTATTATTCTTTTTTTTGATTATCGTCATATCAATAACAGGAGTCTAATATCAAATAAAAGTGGATAATAAGGAAATGGAAAAATGCACTAGCCATCCGTATGTGGAATAGAAAAAATAATTGTTGAATTTGCTATTACACAAAAAACGGTATTTTCCTTTGCACAATGGGTACTGAAATATTTTCTTTCGGGGATCCTCTAATAGGCTTGAAGAAGTGGAAACAGCCGTTTATTATCTTTACGACCTCTGGATTTCGAATTATCAAAGCCTTATTTCACATCGAAGTATTTTTGATCACCTGAATAAGTTATTGTTCTAAGACAGGCACTAGTAAAAATAATCCTTATTTTGAAATTATTCCCCAGTTTCTTTAGAATCTTATATTGACAGTATTAAATAATGACCGAATTGTGACATTTGACATTAGATACCTTGTTTTTC
>CAIVSQ010000147.1 GCA_903908605.1 uncultured Anaerolineae bacterium | reverse complement strand
TCCAACATGGATCCAAAGTGTCATTAAAACCAGGTGGTAAATAACTCCAAGTTGGAGTGGCTTTTGGTTAATGACGCTTTTGATGTGTTTTTCGGTTCGAAAATGATCACAGAGCAGTTAGGTCGATACTGGTTCTGTAGCAAATATCAGTCGTTTATTGAGATGAAACAATGACAAAATACAATACGAATCTTGCTTCTGAGTTTTATGTGCTTTCAATGCTTCATCGCCTTGGCGCAGATGCAGCACTCACACTTGGAAATAAGAAGTCAGTTGACATTATCGTGGTTGAAAACAGAACAATAATCACAATCGATGTGAAAGGGCTCGAGAAACGTTATGATTGGCCTGCAGACAATATTCGATTGTCAGAAGATCCTGCTGACTTCTATGCGCTGGTTAGTTTCGAAGGCAAAATAACTGATCCACTTTCAACGCCATCTGTCTGGATAATTCCATCTGGCGAACTGGCTCAGTTTATTCATCCTTACAAAACACGTACAGTAATTTCACGCGCACGAGTGCAAACAGAAGGGCAACGCTTCTTGCAAGCATGGTCTTTAATTGCCGTGTAATAAGTCAGCTAACTAGCGCATCTCAGCGGATGGATGATGGATGCTGACGTGATTTGACGCGATTTGGGGTTATTTTTGCAGCTAATTGCTGAGTTTTGCGGTGTATTCGGGATGGGAAATGTATATAGGAGTATTAGCTTTTATATATGACTAACTCAAGAGGAAGGTCCTTCGAAAACCCACTCCAAATTCACGATAAAATTGAAAACGAAAAAGAAGGTGCTACTTTGCGCGAAATATCTGAAAAATTTTTTACCGAATTAAAATCTGGTTTTCTAGTAGATATAGCTAAAAGCGTAATTGCCGACACGGATCTGAACCTTGAAATCCGGGATCATTACATTAATATTTACTACAAGGGTAATTCTTTGCTCAAGTTGGCGGAAACAAGCACCGGTTATAGGGCGGAAATCCACGAGAAATTTTCGCAGGGATTGGATATCCCAAAAGTTTTCAATAAGGGCAACATCGATATATTTATTAAGGCCATTCCCCAGCTAAAACAAAATATCATTCTAAACAGTAAGCGTTCATTGGAAGTTGAATACGAACAAATGATCATCCGCGCCAATAATTTTGAACCGCGCAATAACACTGAGTATTTTATTGTAGACAGGCAATACGCAGTCAAAGAAGGGCGCTTTGATCTAACAGGTATGTTTTGGAACAGGCAACATCGAGCAAAATATCAAGAAGTTCCAGTCTGTTTAATGGAAATTAAGTTCGCGCTAAACTCGGATATTAGCGAAGTTCACGATCAACTGACGCGATACTACGAAGCTATCCACCCAAAAGCGGCAGAAATTGCGGCAGAAATGCAAGCAGTTTTTCCACAAAAACTCGACCTTGGTCTGTACCACCAATCCGAAGATCGGATCGCTGCACTGAAAACGCTCACGTTTTCACCGAAGATAGAGCAATTCCAGTTTATCCTGATCCTGGTGGATTACAACCCAAACAGCTCTAAGCTGGATTTGGAGAGTATTCGCAATTTGCCATTTGCGAATCAAATCAAGGTTTTCTACAGCGGTTTCGGAATGTGGCAGCAAAATGTAAAGCCACTAATAAATTAAACCTTATTGAAGGGTAGCGACTTACCGGCCAAAGGGAAATTTCTACTTGAGTTTGGTTGCTATCCAGTAATTTCTATTGGTCACGATGCCAGACAAGTTCGGCAATTGACCTAAACTTGTTTACACCCATTGACCCACGTTCATTTCTTGCGCGAGAACCTGGAGCCTCGAGCACTTCCTTTACTTTTGATCGTTGCGCTTCATAAATTGCAACCGGCTCGAAATCCGAGTCAAGCAATACGAGCATAACAGTTTCCCAGTCATATTTTAATTGTATGCTCCCAATTCTTTGACCAGGTTTGGAGTTCGCAAATTGGACCCGCCCTTTTATTTGGATTCTTCTCCCATCATCATGAGACGCATCATAACCTGGCTGACGTACCCCACTCAAACGCAGACCGAGTAACCGCGCAGCTTCATACTCAGCGACTTCTCCCGTGATTCCTAAGGGTCGCCCTGTGACTTTTTGGTAATCTTTGGCTATCCTTTTAGAGTCACGAATCAGTCTCCCGACCTCTTCAATATCCAATTCATCATTTTGCTTATCAGGCATAGACATACAACCTCCCTATATCTTCTTATTGCAGACGGCGGTCAGTGGACATTCAGAACAAATCGGATTGGTTGCTCGGCACCATTTACGACCAATCCCCCATAATGCGCCATCAATTTCTCCAGGATAACTTGGATTCATGCGACGGGTGGCAGCAATTGCAGCTTGCTCAGTGGCAGATTCACTTGCGCCCAGGCGATATAGAACGCGTACCGTATGAACATCCGGCTTGATATCCATATTCTTTGATCCAGGTCACTGAAACGCAGCGTGATCTGGCAAATGAAACCAGCGGGTGTGACATAGCGGGTATTCCAGGAAGCGGGTGCTTCGGTGTACGGGCTTTCGGTCTTGGTAATTTGAGGTGTAGCCATGATATTTTCTCCTTTTGAACTAATGATTGGTGGATTGGGTCAGCGTAACAAGTAATTGAGCAAACTCTTCGATGGAGATCCAACGGCCAGTGCGACCGCCGCCTTCGCAAGCAGGGCAAGGCTTGTGCCGCGTGTAGGGTTGATCGTTAGCGTCAATGTCCATGCCAACTGGCACACGGCACATTCCGCCGCAAGACTGGCAGGTATCAGAGATGTGAATCTTGATTTCCATACAGACTCCTTTAAATGAAAAAATCCCAACAGAAAGACCTGATGGGTTGAATGAGATGCGCCTGGCTGGATGATGGATCGAATCATTGCCCGAACAGGCTATTTAAATTTTAGTGATGCCCCCGTGTTCATTTTT
>CAIVSQ010000146.1 GCA_903908605.1 uncultured Anaerolineae bacterium | reverse complement strand
TGACCTAAATTGGACACAACCCATCTATTTTTACTTGAGGAGAAAAGCAACAATTGCCTTTGACGAGCAAAATCAATTCGGAAAATATCATCTGGACGATACCAAGGTTTAAAACAACGCGAAATTTGTTTAACAATAGCCGTTTTTAGCGTCGAACTCTCACAATGCTCAGCCTGGATATAATAGCTAATGGCATTGGAGATATACTCAAAATACTCTTCATCATGAATTGATAAACTTTTAAGTTCAACTATACAGTAACGAATACGATTCTGGAAAACAGACCTACTTGAAAAATCATCAATAAAATCACCGTATCCCCTTGAACTACCCAAATCCAAGGTTTTGAGTAGTTCAAGGGTAAACTCTCTCAACTGATTCACAAGACTATAGTCTGGTTCGGCAAATAAGAAGGGGTTTATGGTGTCATTGTCAACGGAACCCAAGTCCTTCTGTAATTCTTGAATAAATTCGAAGGATTTCATCAGGCCACCTTTGGCAAATATACATAAATGCCGAGAACATCTGGTGGCAACTGGGGCTCAACGCGCGACTGAGTACTTCTCATTTTGGATGCCCGCCGCACCCGCTGATGGGCGGCCAATAACTCATTACCATGCTGAACAGCAATAACATTCAGCTGAGGGCGAAGAGCTTCAAAACCATCCATGATCTTACTGACTGCGTCAACTTTGTTTGCTTCGGTCATGTTTTGATCGGAGCTTGCCCCCAGCAATTCTTCAGCATCCTTGGCGTCCAGCCATTCAGCGCTTTCTGGCGCGCCACGAAACGCCACCACTTGCACATCTTCGGCCAGCAAGGGCTTTTCCACGTTTTCACGGTTGGTAATAATGTGGTAACGGAAGCGCAGCAGAAGCAGCGTTGTCCGTTTCTGCACCTGCGAAGTTCGCATGGCTCCACACCTTCGGGCGGGTGTCTGCCTGAGCGGGTCAGGACCTAATGGATCGAGTGCACTCTCCAGCAGGTAACTGGCCAGGTTCTCCACAAATGGGTGTGTACGGGTGACCAGTAACTGCTTTTCACCAACCGGCAGCGCAAACTTAAGGCTGAGGTTTTGTGACTTGAGGTTGTTATTTAGCAGGCGTTCTTTGAGCGCTAGGGGTAGATCAGCCAGATTGGCGGCCAACACTTCATCATTGCCGCCAACACCCGCGCCCATGATTTGCAGGGCTTCCTTCACGAAGCGCGAAACATCCACGCCAGAGCCAACCGCCTCGCGAGCCGCGCGCAGCTCACCCGCAACTTCATCCGGCTTGATCGATTCCTGGGCAAAGACCGTACGCGAGCGCTTCTCGCGCTCTGAAACCGCTTCCCACTTGCCATACAAATCGTTGCGGATTGGTTTCATATAATCTTCAAAGCCTGGCAGGTAATTATCCATCGCCGTTGGTCTGGAGCGCAGCAGCAATCCCTCGAAGATGGCCTCGACCACCTTTTCAGTATCGACCGGCACGGGTACCGAAATACCCAGCGAGTTGCGAATGGCCTTGTGTTTGCGCAGAAGCACATCTAACACGATGCCGTCAATCTGGTTGTCAGTGCCGTAATAGGTCAGCACGCGCACTTTGCTCTTTTGTTGTCCGTAACGATCCACGCGGCCTTCGCGCTGTTCATGGCGGGTGGGGTTCCAGGAAAGGTCATAATGGATGACGGCATCAAAATGCGCCTGCAGGTTGATACCTTCGCTCAGGCAGTCGGTGCAAACCAGCACGCGCTTCTCGGATTCAGATAGTTGCAGTACGCGTTCCTCGCGCTCAGAAGGCGGCAGAAGACCGGTAACGGCAGCTACTTCAACACCTTTCAACTGTTTGCGCAGTTCGGTGGCGACATACTCTGCGGTCGGGATGTAGCGACAGAACAGAATCGGCCGGTAACCTTGCTGCAGAAAATCCTTTAGTAGTTCGATGACCTTGTTGAGTTTTTCATCTTTTGCGCCTAGAAGTCCATCCGCCATGCGCGCCAGTTCCAAGAGCAAGCGCCGGCTGCCCTGGTCTTCGTTCTCCCCCAGGTTTCCACCGGGAGCCACATCCGTACCTTCCGCGCTGGAATCGGTCACCAGGTCCATGATGTTGCGCTGGCCAATGTCGTCGATGACCTGCAAACGGTCAGATTGTTCCTCTGCATTTTCATCGCCTTTTGGCTCGGCACGGTTGCGCAGGGTTTCTGCAGCCGCGGCAGGGCTCGATGCCAGGGACCTGAGCAGCGCCAGGGCAGACCACCAGCGCACCCGTTGATGAAACTGTCCGCCGCTCGTGTCGCGTACCGTCTCACGAGCGTAATCCAACACACGCTCGAAAAGTTTCTTGTATTCCGGCGAGAGCTTGTAGGTACTTTCGCTTTCCTCGCGATCCGGGAAAGGTGTATCTGCATCCATGTAATGCCGGATATCCGCCCGGCGGCGCTGGATGAAGTGCTGTGCAAGACTTCTACGATGGCGTTCATTCCCAGCACCGGATAAATCATCCGGCAAGTTTTCAAATTCTTCATCCAGAATGGTGAGCAGGGAGCGGAAGGCTTCTTCCTTGCCGCTGTGCGGGGTGGCGGTCACCAGGATGATATGCCTGTTGGGATTCTCTGCCAAACCACGAATAAGCTGGTGGCGCTGCTGCTTGCCGCCCTTCTCATTCTGGCTGGCGCAAGTGTGGGCTTCATCCACGATGATCAGTTCTGGACAGGTGCGCAGGAATTCATCCCGCCGGCGATCTGTTTTTATAAAATCCAGCGAGACGACCACAAAGGGATGGCGTTCAAACAGGGATTGCCCCAGGCTCAAGCCGCGTTCCAGGCGGGCCGCGGTGCCGGGCAGCACCAACTCGGCTTCGATGTTGAACTTCTCACGCAGTTCAGCCTGCCACTGCTCGGCAAGCTGCGGCGGGCATAAGATCGCAAAGCGCTCCACTTCACCGCGATCCAATAGCTCGCGGGCGATCAGGCCAGCCTCGATGGTTTTACCGATACCGACATCATCCGAGATCATCAGGCGCACCGGGTCGAGTTTGAGCGCGATCATCAGAGGTACAAGTTGGTAAGGGCGTGGCTCAAAGGCCAGGCGCGCAAAAGAGCGGAAAGGACCAGCACTGGAACGGAAACCCAATCGCACCGCATCCCGAAGCAAACGCGCCGAGCGGTAATCACCAACTTTCGTGGGATCCGGCAGGTCAAACTGCGCCGAAGTCACTGTTTCCAATGGCAGGTAAATACCGGCAATTTCATCATCCGTCCCACCAAGTGGGCGCACGACTAAAGTTTCATCATCCGATTCGGGCAGCACCACCCACTCACGCCCGCGTGCTTTTACCAGGGAACCGACTGTGAACACTGTCATTATTGTCATCCTATTCGTCTTTCTGCCTGCGCTCAAAACAGGTAGAACCATTACAAGTGTGGTTTATTCAATTCAGTCAAACATAAAAAATTATGAACCAGGTAACTTTGCTCCCATCATTTCCACAGTGGTAACTCCTGCCAATTTTTTGGGATTCCCATTGGCCTTAACGGAACAGCGGGGAAGGCATTTAATAAATCCAAAACTGATGACTGCCAGTGATCGGTCGGAGCGATAAAATTTAATAGATGATTGATCATGGTCAACACCGTAAACAAACGGTTATCCGGAATTTGAACAGGTGTATACCAATGTGGAGCATATTTTCGGTCTGGTAGACGGACTGTCAACGGCAAAGGCCGGTTCCAAATACGGTTGTGATGAGCACAACTGTTGCGGACGGCATTCAAAACCAGCAGCCAGGAGTCCAAAACCATAGGAAACAAGTTGTACTTGTGAGAAATATTCTGCTTAATGGCCAGGTGTTGTTTGCGATATAAGGTCAGTAATTGGCCGAAAGACATTAGTTCGGTAACCATCCACAAGGGTAAATGAGGTTCTCCAATATATTTTGCGCGGTACCGCTGAATAAATTCTTCATAACTCCTGACTTCATCATCATGGATATCACTCATCAATTTGCGAAATTCGCCATCGCTACATTTAGGATTGTAGTTTCTCTTATCTGTATATCCAAACGGGCCATATGTTATGGTGTTGACTTCAACAAGCTGAGTGCGGAATATCGCCACCTCAATTCGCTCAATAGCATCCAACATAAGCAGGCGTAATTGACGATCAAACTCATAATGATTGCGGATGGTCTCAAATGAAGTGCCCGGTTTAAATTTTTCTTCGCCAGTGATCGGATCGATCTGTTTATAAATATACCAATATCCACTGAGCCGGTAATAATTGACCACGGAAAGATAAGATTCCAATTCCCCGGGATCATGGACAATTAATCCTCTCGAAATCAGTCTTTGGGCTTGTTGGTTGAAGGAAAGCGCGGGCTTGGTATAGTTATCCATGGGACCCCTTAAAGAAACACCCGCCACAGTGGCGCTTACTCCCGAAGGAGCAGAGGCTTGGCGGGTCTACTAAGCTTAGTATAACCTTATTACCGTCAAAGTCAAGATACGGTTTCTGGGAGGGTTGTATTTTTAACGAGACTGCCATTCTTCCTCTTAACTAGCATTACCAAAGACATGCGGATATTTTTTGACGACTTGCTCCCAATCATCCAGTAAGCCAAAGCGAATCACACTGTAACCGATATCATCCAGGCAACCAGATTGGGCAGCGTCACGATTGACGCGCTCAGGGTACAAATGATGCGGGCCATCCACATAGATCGCCAGGCAATCTTTTTCATATAAGAAGTCCGGGCGGGTGCTGCAGCTCTCGATCAGCTTCTGGGCATGTGAGGGCAGGTTAAGGTTGTTTCGTTCGAGAAAGTCCAACCAGTCTCTTTCCAGATTGGACTGGCACAATGCGCGCAAACGCTTAAGGTGCTCTGCGCGGGAGAGCGCCGATGGCGAAATATCAGCGTGGGTCCCGCTCAATTCAATTAGCACATCTTTGATAAGCTGCCGGTCCAACAGACGGTGCTCCATCTGGTTGAAATAACTCATCAGGCAGTTGTAACAGGCTGCTTCGCAATCTTCTACGGCATTTTCGGCTTTGCGTAAATCATCACCGCTGACCGGGTCAAAATGACATAGTTCCAAGGCAGTCTGTGCAACACTCGCAAAGGCCTGCGGGTCATCCATTAATCTGCGCAGCACACCGGCTCCGCCTTCCGCTGACTCGTAGAATAGGATCAACTTGCGTTCATCACTGGATGGTAACGGTTCAGCCGAAAGCTCATTGTCTTCCAACTGGTAGGCGACCTGGATTGCAGATTTGAGTGCGGCCTGTAAACTGGCCATCTGTTCAACCGGAAGCTGGCTGAGCGGTTCAAAGATCAGGCAGTTCTTGGTGTCTTCCACAAAGGGGATCACCTTCATGATGCGGGTCGTCATCGGGTCATCGGCGTCATCCCCCTTGCGGGGATCATCGGCTTTGTCATTTTCCTTGGCCCAGTACCCGCGCTCGATATCCAGTACAAACCCGTATTGGTTCGGATCTTTACGGCGCTTCCAACCCATATTAATGCGCCAGAGCGATGCAGCCCCGGCATAAGTCAGCGTGGCTATCTGCTGATCGCCCTTCATTAACTTTGCGGATTGGGCAGCAGGCTCACCGGCCTGGGTGTCCTGGAAACGGAAGGCTGTGCGCAGTTCAAAGCCCTGGCGCATGCGCTCTTCCTCATCCGAGCTGATCCGGTCACGGCGCTTGGTGGAAACGTTCTGCAAGCGGAAAAGAGCAGTCAGGGGAATATCGAGCAAAGCATCACAACGTTGGCAGCGATCGGGGCCGTCCCCACTGGTAATCACATGGAAATATCCACAAATGGGGCACTGCTTGGCGCGGTTGGTAACCAGCCCATCACCGCTCTCCGAAACCGGCAGATTGACCTTATTGATAACGTAACGCGAACCCTCATGGTAAATAATGGAACGTGGCCCAAACTCGGAGATGGCCAGGAAGCGCGAGCGCGAAAGGAATTCGTCCTTGTCCTTGATACGTCTGCCCGGAATGAAGGCCGAAAGAGGCAGGCGTGGGAAGCTGTAACCTGGCAGAAAGCCTTCGCTGGCGAAATAGCGATAAGAGTAAAAATCAGACTGGATCAGGTTCTCTGAATCGGTCAGCAGTTCGATCTGGCTTTCGGCTTCGTTGCGCAAGCGCCTGGCCTGATTGCGATCATCGGCAGAGCGCGACATATCGTCGATAATGCGCTGCTGGGTTTTCTGCTGCCCCTTGGCCGCGCGGTACAGCGTACGCCAGCGCTTGCAGGCCTGGTCGAAGTCCAGCGGCACATGGTTCAAGGTGCCTTCCAACCACGTGTCGCTGTACCAATCGGTTTTTTCCAGTTCCAGTTCAATCGTCTTGAGCACACCCAACGCGCGCAAACGGGCTTTGGCGCGGATGGCATCCGAGTTGAGCGCATCCTTCACAGAATCTAGCACATCCAGGGATGGGTCATCCCCGGAGAGATCGAGCAGGTCTTTGAGTGAGCGCTGCAGGTCAAGCCCAGATTCTGCCAGCCAGATGGAATGGACATGCGCCTTCACCAGGTCTTCGTTGGCCAGGTCCAGGCGCGGGGGTGTCACGGCCCCCGCCACCATCAGGTTTTGACGTTTGAAGTAATACTGGTCGTGTGGGCTGCCCATCGTGCAGTATGTGAAAACCAGGGCTGGCTGACCACTTCTTCCCGCTCGACCACTTCGCTGAGCGTAGTTGGCCGGTGTGGGCGGTACGTTGCGCATATTGACTGCATTCAGCTCGGAGATGTCAACGCCCAGCTCCATGGTTGGGGAACAGTACATGATCGGCAGCTTGGCTTCCTTAAAAAGATCTTCGCGTTCCTGACGAACATTGGCCGGCACCTGGGCGGTATGCTCATGCGCCGATAATCCGTATATATCATTGCTGATGGACCGGTAAAAATCGACAAAATACTGGTTGGTAGGCCCACCTTCTTCGGGTTGGCGCGGCACGCGGATCTGGTCATGAAAGGCTTTCCTGCCATCCCCGGCTCTCCAGATCATCACCGAAGCGGGGATCTGGTAGCCAGCGATTTCATCATCCTTTTTAGCTTCCTGCACTATTTCCACCAGGCCACCCACGCGCAGGGCTTCCAGAATTTGGCGGATCATTTCCTGGGCATCGTCGAGGGTAAGCTTCCCAGGGAAATCAGGGAAATTCTTTCGGCGTCGTAAGAACTGGCCATAGCCACCCTGCCCGGACAGGAAAACATTGCCCAGATAATCTTCGCCACGGGCATGACCTTTTTTGCGTGGAAACAGAATGGCGGCATGTTCGAGCTTCTCGCTCTCATCAATTTTCCAGGGTTCTTTCAGGCGCTGGCTGCTTAGTTGTTTTATCCCATCCTGATAATTTTGGTTCAGGTAATCCACCTTGATTGCCAGCTCGCGGCGCATGAAATCCAGCAGCACTTTGCTGATATTTTGGCGTGTTTGTGGGCTGGCTCCCACCAATGCGGGATGCAAATTCTGCCAGACATCCTCCGCTTCACAGACTTCCTGCAGAGAAGAATAATGAATTTCAAGCAGCCCCGATTGTTCAAGGTTGGGCGATGTGATCCGCCAACCATGTTTGAGATCGCGGTAAATGCGATAACCGAGCACTTCTTTTAATGCCCGTTCTGTCTGAACCTTCGGGTCAAAGCGCACATCCGGGTCAATGGCATAATGAGCAAAGTCCAGTTTGAGTGCATCAAAGATGCGCTGCGTCAGAACTTCATGAGTAACGCCCGGTTCACCCGCTTTCAAGATCGCTTTATAGATGCCTGAACGCAGGATGGCGATCTCGACAAAATCATTGAAATGCCCGGCTTGCAGGGAAGCATCCTGGCGATTGTCGGTAAAACTGAGCAGCTTGCGTGCTTTTTCGATCAGGGTGCGGTCGGCACGGAGGTTTCGGATGAGAGATAAGCTTAATACAGTAGTGTCGGTGCTGCGTCCACCCGAACTGAGTTGAGTCAGTTTGGAGAATTCAGAACCCTGACGTGGGTTATACGAGACCCCACAACAAAGACAAAAGCGGAATTTTCCGGGGATGAACTGCACCTCCAAACCGCTTTCCACAACTTGGCCGCCTGGATTAATTTTAAAAGTATCCGGCAAGTATTTGCGCTGGCTGGCGATCACACCCATTTTCCCATTTCGTTCTTCCAGCCACTCTTCCGGGATTTTTTCAAACATATTTTCTGGTAACCAGGGGTCTAGTGTGCTCAGGTAGAGATACCCTTTTTCACTGGTATCATCTTCGGTATTGTCATCAAACTCCTGGGGACCAAATGCCTGCGAATGAGTATTGGAATTTTTGAATTTCCGTACCACGTAATATTCCTGCCCGCATTCGCGGCAAAACACCAGAGGCAGTAATATCTTGCTGCGATCATTAGGAACAAACTTCTGTCCGTTGACCGTTGCATAGCGTTCATCTTCTGCTTCCAGGGAAGCATAAACGGTATCACCACGACTGATGAACTGGTGCAGGCGGAAGGCAAAGACCGGGAAACCAGTCTCCGGATTACGAACGTTATAACCAGTCATCAGGGTCTGGATCAGGTTGTTGTAACAAACGTCCTCGGGCACCCCAGTAGTAGTGCTGAGCAAGCTGGCTGCGCCGTCTTTTCCCTTTCCCGTGCCAGAACCGGGACTACTTCGGAGACCTCGCGGAATCGCTCTGATCAGTTTGCCGGTCTCAACATCCCTTCTCAAACCCAGGGTCGCTTCAATCCAGCTCGGCAGCGGATCGCTTATGAATTCTTCGAAATTTGTTGGAGCTGTATAACCGCTCTTGAGCCGCTTAGTCAGTGCATCCAAACCATCTGGTTGAGAGAAATCCAACTCCTTGGTTGAGCGCCTCAAAGTTTCACCGATGATATGTTCCGGCCTGACCGTATCGCCGAAAAGCTTGGTTGCAACTTCGGCCACATCCCGTTTTTGCTGCTCCAGGCCCCCCGCGCTCGAAAGCGTTGCCGATGTGCCGACACACTGCAGCCGGGTTGTATTGAGGATATTGCGCACCCTCCGCACCAGCATCGAGACATCCGCGCCTTGTCTTCCCCGGTAGGTATGCAATTCATCAAGAACCAGGAAACGCAACCCCTGGGCAGCATTGATTAAGGTCTTGCGCTCACCTGGACGTGTCAGGATCAATTCGAGCATGACATAGTTGGTCAGCAGGATGTCCGGTGGATTGGACATGATCCGATTTTTTTCGTCGTCGTTTTCCTGTCCGGTGTAGCGTGCAAAAGTGACCGGGCCCTTGCCATCAGGAAAGCCAAGACTGATGAACTTCTTTAATTCATTTAACTGGCTGTTAGCCAGGGCGTTCATCGGGTAGACAATGATGGCCTGTATGCCCCGACCGCTGCCGTGTTTGAGCACAAAATCCACGATGGGAACGATGTAGGATAACGATTTTCCCGACCCTGTCCCCGTGGTGAGTACGTAGTTATTGCCACCCTGGGCTACGCGTATGGCATCTTCCTGATGCTTGTGAAAGCGGAAACGGTTTCCAATCGGGTTCTGTTCGTCTTTTCGCCTGAAGATGTCCCCACAGGTTTTGTGCAGCAACCCTTCTTGGACAAGTTCATCCACCCAATGCCCAGGCTCAAAAGCCGGGTTAAGTTGGATCAACGATTCGGGCCATAACAAGCCATTTTTTAATTGCTCTTCAACATATTCTCGGATCTTTTCGTCCCTGATCCGAATAAAACTGCTGATGTATGAGGAATAATCTTCTACAAGGCTGTTTCGCAGGTCAAATACGTTCATCCTTTTCCCCCATTGGCGTTGGTGGTTGTTTTTCAAGTTCTTGGCCGTCAATATAGGCCAGGAGGATCTCTTTCACTTTCTGAGTGCGCGACCATGGATAAGTCTGCAGAAAGTGGGCAATCTTTTGATCCTGTTCATTTTTTAGGTCGAAACGCATTTGGAAAGTCTTGGGCAATTCTGTCTCCATAAAACCCTTCCTTTGTATGCGAAATGCACTACATCATTTTAGATGGTCATTCAGATTTGAGCAATACCTGAATGTCACAATTTACACAGATATTTATCTTCATTGCCCAGGATGTGTCTCCTTCTTGGCCCTTTTCAACATACTGTTCACAACAGATAAAAGTTCAGCAGCGAGGGAAAGAGCTTCATCTGTGGTCAAAGCAACACCTACCTTAACTGATGGAGCTGTAATGTCAACTTCAGTTGGTACTTCATGGCGCAACTGTAAGAAGATTTCCTCTTCATTACTGTATATCATCACCTGGTCACGATTTTGCAGTGGGATAGACCGCGAGCGCATACCCTTCGGTGTTGCCATGGTACCTCCAATTTATTAAGCGCTCTCGACATACTCCAACACATCTTCCACCCGTACTTCAAACAGCTTACAGAGTGATTCAAGCACCTCAAAAGAGATAGCCTCCGCCTGGCCTTTCGATAATCTCAGGGCGGTGGCGTAGGCAATGTTGCCTTTGCGCATCAGGTCGGTTGCATTCCACCCTTTTTGTTTAAGCAGTTCTGGTACCTTGACTTTGATCATGCAGCACACTCCAGGGCAAGGAATGACCGCTGCAGGTGCTTGACAGAATAAAATTAAGTCAATATACTATATACAGTCGAGTGTACACATGCGAGTGCGCAAGCGACCCCAGCAGGTCAGGCATTGATCAGGTTTTGGCCCACCGTCAGTGCCTGACCTCTATCTTATATTGTATGTAGTTGAGTGTCAATAGCCGTATGCACACAGCCGCGAGGCTGATTTTTTCTCTCCAAAACTCGCATTACAACACGCTTTGTATTGTCATAAAACCCCCGCCAGAATCATTATCGAGTCATTTTAGAATCGCTAACCCTTCAAAAAGTCGCAATACAATCCCGCAGGATAATTCAAAGGTATCCTATGACGACCATCCCCTTCCCTGAATTCCAAAATTGGCTGGCAAACCAGGATCGCGCTGAGAAAACCATCCACGGCTATCTGGCAGATATCAAGGTATTTTCGGCCTGGTTCGAGCAGATCAACGGCGATGAGCTGACCCCACTGCGCCTGACTCCCACCGATATCCGTGAGTACCGTACCTGGCTGCACGAGCGTAAATCCAAACCGGCCACGATCAACCGACACCTGGCTGCCATTCGCGCTTATTCACGCTGGGGGTTGGACAGTCGTCAGATTAGCGCCGATCCTGTGCGCGGTATTCGTCCTGCGCAATCCCAGAAAATGGCTCCCAAGTGGCTGGATCGCCGCCAACAAAGGGACCTGCTTAATACTGCTGAGAGAGCCCTGAACGCCGCCCAGACCGAAACCGCCCGAATGCTGGCCCAGCGCGACCTAACTGTCATCGTGGTGCTCCTGCAAACTGGTCTACGTGTGGGCGAGCTGTGCGACCTGGCGCTTGCGGATGTGATCATCAGTCCTCGCAAGGGCAAGATTATTGTGCGCCAGGGCAAGGGTGAACGCCAACGCGATGTGCCGCTCAACCAGGATGCGCGCGAGGCGCTCAGCGCCTGGCTGGAAATTCGCGGCGAAGAAGGCGAGCTGCTCTTCTCCGGTCAGCGCGGCGAGGGAATCACCGTCAGCGGTGTGCATCGCCGGCTGGCCGAGCTGGGGCGGGTGGCCCGTGTGGATGTGCATGCCCATACGCTCAGACATACGTTCGCCAAGAATTTAATCAATGCCGGGGTTACCCTGGAAAAGGTGGCCAGTTTGCTGGGGCACAGCAGTTTGAATACCACGCGGATTTATACAACGCCTGGAGAAAGGGATTTGGAAGATGCGGTGGACAGGCTTGCGGGGTAAGTTCCCTGGAATAGTGATTTATTTCTACCCCGCATGCATTTTCAATGCGCTGATTGGGGACATTACCATTTACAGAAAGGCTTGTGGAGTCAGGCCTGGTTGAAGCCTGTGGCGGTGGTAAAAGCCGGTCTTATATCATCAGTGTCAGAGTTTACCGGCAGTTAGGGCCGGCTGTTCGATGGGCTGCCATTGTCGAAGAAGCCGAAAATGCCAACCAGCGGGGTAACAATCACCGATCCGGTTATCAGCAGGCAAATAGATCCAGCGGCGAATTGTCTCGTTCATGGCTCATTCCTCTTGGCGTTTTCAATCGTTTTAACCAGTTCATCCCCTTCCATACTAGCCTGGTTGGCCTTTGGAGCATTAGCATCGAATATGCTCATCAGTTTTATCCTGACCGATATAAACAGCACTATTCGCACAACGCCGCCTTTCAGCACGAATTTATTAGCGGTTGGATTAATATGGGGACCCCTGTTATTTGCCTTTGTCATTTTTGCTATTATCCAGACAATGCGGAAGTACAGCAACTCCGCGCAGACCGATTAGTTTGGTAAGGTTAACAAAAAGACCACCTGGAATCTATACTCCAAATGGTCCATAATGTGCCCCCAAGGGGATACGTATCAATTATGTAATGGATCTCTGAGAGGGTACAAGCTAACAAGCCGAGATATCACCATTGATTGTGAAGCGGCCCCGAAGGGGTTTGAACCCGCGATTTTCCACCAATAGTAAAATCCGGTCAGTGGCGAAATTTGAGCACATTTATGTTCAAAAGAACACGATTAACACAAGTTTGGTGTTGAACACAATATAAATTCTATCGTATCCAATCACGAACACACTCGGCGGGTGTGTTTTTTGTTTGCTCATTTTCAGTTTCGGCTTTTTTACCATTAGAGGCCCCGAAGGGTCTGCGCCAACGCAAGAGTAAAATCCATTGACTATGGTAATTCGTAATAGGTATAGGGCTGAATATCAAGAGAGTACATTAAGTTGCCCTGGAGTGTGAAGGAGATCATGGGGCGTCTGCAGGTAGAAACTCCGCTTGGATATATCAGAACCTACGCCAGCACCGATGGCGAGGAATTACTAGTCCGTTAAGTTATCCAGAAAAATAGCCGGGCTTAGCGTGAAATTGCTGGCACAACGTTCTGGATGTAGCGGGCGCGCACTTCCGGGTCAACAAAATTAAGCCCAATGATGGCTCCGGTCTCTTGACCTACCAGCAGGATTAAGAGTAAACTGCTCATCATCTGGAAAGCCTTCATCCGCAGGGTTTCATTATTATCGGGCAAGAACTCCGCCAAGGTCCGGGTGATAAGTGTCAACCCTTCGGCGCGCACAAAATCGGCATAGTCCTGCTCAAAATCGGCGTTCAAGGTGTGTGTGACAAAAGCTCTCACCAGGTTGGGATAATCAAAAACTGTGTCGCAATAGGATGTCATGAAAACAACCAGCCTATCGCGTGGCGCGAGGCTTAGGTTTTGTAATTGTTTGAAAGCTTCGGCAAAACCAGAGCGCAAGGTTTGCAGGGCGGCAAATATAACCTGCTCTTTGGAGCCGAAATGATAATTTACCGCCGCCAAATTAACCCCTGCCCGGGCGGCAATTTTTCGTATCGTTACCTGCTTTATACCTTCGGTTTCAATCAGTTGCAGCGTGGTATCGAGCAGCAACTGTCTCGTTTCCAGTTTGCTGGTAAGTTTTGCCTTGTTCATGATTCCCCAATCCCATAGATTGCGCTGCGAGGATGGAACTCGCTCCATCCCAGCCACCACTGCCGCTCGTAAGGAACAACCGCTTCCCCCGCTTTTTGGATGGCAATGCTATCCCCAAGCGGGATATAGCGAATCTCGAGCATTTCACCACCCACCGGGTCATGGAGCACACCCAGTGAGCGCAAGGCTGTCAAAGGATAGGCTTTCGCCTCCCCATTAAGCACGACCCCAATCACCATTTCATGCGCATCGAGGCGCTTATCCAGCGGTGATAATCCATCCAGTTTAGCAATATGAGTAATGCGCAAAGCTCGTTGCAAAACAGCCTTGGGCATTAATCCCGTAAAACTGGCTGGCTCCACCACATACTTCGCCTGAGGGTAGACAGCGAGTAATTCTCCCCAGGTGGTTTCCCAGCCCGGAAGCACTTCCAGTCGCCTGGATTTCAATGCACCATGGAGCGCCTCACCGGTGGTGTGCTGCCAAATTGTGCCGGTTTCGCGGTCATTCATCACCATATTCTTGCGCCAAACACCGAACACATCAAAAGTAAGTCGTTTTCCATCAACAGTGGCGGCATACACGATGCCGCTATGGCAGGCCGCTCACCAGGAGGCCAGCACGGGGATTTCACCCAGGATGTCATTGACCAGGTGGTGTGGCACAAGCGTTTCTAGCGGATAAGCGATCACTTCCCCGGCTACTGCGGTTGCCAACACTGGCGCCGAATCGGCCAGACCGGTTTGTGCATGTTCAGGTTGCTCCAGGGCAATAAAAACCCGCTCGGAGAAAAAGTTGACAGCCACAAAGCTGAACCAGAGCGCTGCCAGGATGGCAACCCAACCCCAGGCAGATTGACTCTGCTGGAGCGTGAGAATAGCAAACAACCAGACGACAAGCGCCTGGAACAAGCGAACCGGGCGGTGATGTCCCAGCCTGAGCGGGAGCAGGCCAAGCCGTGGAAAAAATCCTGGCAGGAGCGGCAAGAGCGGAATGGTGAAGCCTGTCAGGAGAGTCAGAAGGAGAAACAAAGGGGCCATGTGCAATGTCTTTTCATACGATGTATCAAACAGTGTTTGAATTTTATCACATTTTAGATGCGCAAATGGCGATTGATAGGCCAAAACCAAAGGATAAGTAAATTACGGTTTTGAAAAGCAAATAGAAATTCTCGTCCCTCGCTCGAGACTTGATTCCACCTGCACTTTTGCACGATGAATATCGGCAATGGTCTTAACGATCGCCAACCCCAAACCGCTCCCCGGATATTCGGTAGCATTCCGTCCACGATGAAAGCGTTCAAAGATGTGGGGCAAATCATCGTCTGGAATACCAACTCCGGTATCGGAAACAACCAGGGTAGCAGCGCCTACGGTGATTTCCAGTGACAGGGAGATGGTTCTGCCTGGCGGGGTAAATTTCAGGGCATTTTCAAGCAGGTTTTCGATAGCGCGCCGGAGTTGCGGCGCATTGCCCCAGAGCGGAACTTCGCCTTCGGGGAGGTTCAGGCTGAAAATGCGCTCAGCCTGTTCGGCCCGGGAGGCGAACTGCTCCCCGATTTCGGCCAGCAACTGACGCATGTCCAGCCGCTCAAAGGCAACTTCAGCCGCTTCGACGCGCGAAAGGTCGAGCAGGCTACGGGTCAGACCTTCCATGCGTTGATTCTGCTCCAGGGCCTGAACGAGGAAGTTCTCGCGGCGGGCAGAATCCGGTTCGGCGGCAGCCAGTTCCAGGTTGGTTTTGAGCGCCGTCAGTGGGGTGTTCAGTTCGTGTGCAGCATCAGAAACAAAGGCCCGCAGGGTGGCGATGGTGTTTTCCACCTGCCCGGCCATACCGTTAAACGCACTTGCCAGCGCTGTAAACTCTTGCTGTTTTTCCCCCGGAAGTTCTACGCGCGCCGACAAATTTCCACCTTCCATGCGGTGGGCTGCTTCAGTCAGCGCCAGAACGGGTTGCGTGACCTGTTTGCTGACCAGCCAACCGGCCCAGACACGCCAGCGCGATGGACAAAATCCCGGCAACTGCCCAGGCGACCGCCACCGAGCGGAGGATGTCGGAGCCATAGGTGGGGCCGTTGGAAATTTCAAGGCTGCCGAGTTCCGGGTTCAAAGAAAGAGTAACAATTTGCGAGGAGCGCCGCTCATCAACAGGCATCGGTTCTGTTGAAAAAGCATATCCGCCAAGTGGAGCAGCGCTAACACTGATGATGGTATCTGCCCGGGTTGCGACAGACTCGCCATCCAGCGGCACCCTGTGCGGAACCGTCCTGACCGCTTACCGGTATTCTCGTGTCATGCTCCATTACTCATTCTGACAAACTACCCCCAAATCATTTTAGGGAATGTACTCGCTTCTCCTGTGGAAAAAGCCTGGAATGACACACCCTATCAGGCATTGCGATCTGCTGTGCTAAGTGAAACACCCGCGCCGTGGCCCTGTCAATTTTGTCGAGTAAAGTGGAGCCTCTAGCCAGGAGAAAATTATTCCTTATGTGTACTGCTTCGGCGGCTTCGCTGGGGCTGTATCTCTGGTTGGCCTGCCGCTACCCGCTTGCTCCAAGCCTGGCGAACCCGCGCGCCTCATGGGCAAGCCAGGTCGAACCTACCTTCATTGGGTTGGTAGGATCCATCCTATCCAGTTTGCCCAAAATCGCCAGAGTCCTGCCGCCTATTGATGCTCTACCTCACTGGTTACCGCTTACTGTCGATCGGTTTGACCGGGCTTTCAGGCTGGCTGATTGCCAGCATGATCAGGCGCAGCCAGCCCGACCTGGTTCCCGTGGCGCTGGCCGCCTGGCTCTGGAATCCGCTGACGCTGATCGTAACCGCCCTGGGGGGGCACAATGATGCCGTCATGCTCGTTCTGACCTTGCTGGGCTGGTGGCTGCTCCAACGCCAGCGTCCTTTTTGGGCGATACTGGCGCTCATCCTGGCCGCGCACGTCAAACTGACCGCGCTCATCTGGCTGCCAGCCTGCGCCTTATGGATCATCTGGCGACATGGTTGGAAACCGGCGCTAAAAATCGGTCTGGCAAGCGCGATCAGCGGGTTGGCTCTGTCCTGGCTGCTATATGCACCCTTCGGCGGCTGGCAGACATTGCCGCGCATGTTGCAGGAACGTTCAGCCCACCTCGCCAATTCCCTCTGGGAGATTGTGAAATATTTATTGATCGAATGGGGAGGCTGGTCGTCCGGGCGCGCATTTCAACTCAGCATCCGTCTTCCCAACTGGCTGTTCGGTATTGGCGCGCTCTTAATTGCTTTGTGGATGTTCAATTTTCGCCCCAAACGCTGGCGCAGCCTACCACTCACTTCCCAGGAAGCCGATCAAAGCTTGTGGCGTACACTGGCTGCCACCAGCATGCTATATCTGTTGGTTGGCTCGTTCTGGTTCCAACATTGGTATGTTTTATGGCTGCTAGCGCCCGCTGTATTGCTGCCAAAAAACCTGCTGACCCGTTCCATGCTAGCCTGGTTGGCCTTTGGTGCATTAGCCTCGAATATGCTCATCAGTTTTATCTTGACCGATATATCCAGCACCGTTCGCACAGTGCCACCTTTCAGCACTAATTTATTAGCGGTTGGATTAATTTGGGGACCTCTGTTATTTGCCACTGTCATTTTTGCTATTGTCCAGACAATGCGGAAGTGCAGTAAACCTAGACAAACAGAATAGAATGGCATGGCATGGTCTGCAAAAATGAAAATACTTGGGCAAAAAGCGCAAAAATTTAACGTTTTTCTGCCCCAAACCTATATAATTTATCGCATCCAAACAAAAAAACGCGCCGCAAGATGGTTTTTTTGTTTGACAGTCGCTCCACTCTATTGTTTTCCCCATTATTGATCTCGAAGGTCTGAATGAATAGCAATAGTAAAAACTCTCTCCAGACGATACGAAAACTGGGTTTTTGTGATATTTATCACAGAAATTATCGCTGTTTTGTGGATAATTAAGGTCAGATATAAATTATTCACGAGAGGATTTCCCCATGAGCGAAATTATCAATAACCGCCAGCAGCGTGTTGAAATCATGAAAAGCTTGATCCGCCAACTGCATAACGGCGTGGCTGAAGAACAGGTTAAGCATCAACTGGAAGCCATGCTCGATGAAGCCGATTACGGCGATGTGTTTCTGATGGAAGTTCAACTGGTGCAGGAAGGCATCTCTGCTGAAAAAATCCAGGAATTATGCGACACCCACACCCGGGTGCTGAAAAAACATCTCGACTTGAGCGAAACCCCCGAAACGGTATCCGGTCACCCGGTCAACACCTTCGTTCAGGAAAACCGCGAACTGACTAAAACCACCGGGCAGATCCGCCTGCTGATGAAAAAACTGGAAGCCCTGCCCGATGAAGCGGACGCCATCGAGCCGATGCGCGCCATTCAACAGTTGCTCAACAATCTGATGGATGTGGACAAACACTACCGCCGCAAGGAATACCTGCTCTTTCCCTATTTTGAGAAAAACAACCTACCCGGCCCGCCGATGGTGATGTGGGGCAAGCACGATGAAGCCCGCAACTTGCTGCGCGAGACTATCGCCGGTTTGCAGCAAATCGAAAGCCTGAATGCCGCCGAGGCCAAAGCCTATAACTTGTTCACTGTCAGCCCGGCCATCGAAACGATTGATGACATGATTTACAAAGAAGAGAAGATCATGTTTCCAACCGCGCTTGATCTTTTGACCGAGCAAGACTGGTACGAGATCTACCTCCAGAGTGACGAATACGGATACTGCCTGTATGCCCCGCAATTCGAGTGGACACCCGCTGATGGAATCCAAAGCGAACTGCGCAAACCAGCCGCAGCGGGAGGGCGCATCCAGATGCCGACCGGTAGTTTTAGCCTCAATGATCTCATTGCTACCTTTAGCACCCTGCCCTTCGATCTGACCTTCGTTGATAAGGATGATACGGTGCGCTACTTCAGCCCTGGCAAAGAGCGTATTTTTGACCGCTCTCGCGCTATCTTGGGTCGCAAGGTGCAGTACTGTCATCCACCGAAAAGTGTGCATATCGTCAACCAGATTGTCAAAGATTTCAAGGCTGGCAAGCAGGAACGCGCACGCTTCTGGATTAACATGGGCGGCAAGCTGATTTACATCTGCTACTACGCCGTGCGCGACACTGCTGGCGGTTACCTGGGAACGCTTGAAGTCACCCAGGATCTGACCGAAGTCCGTTCCCTCGAAGGTGAACAACGCCTGTTGACCTACGATGTAACGGAGTAGGCCATGGAAATCACCTCGCAGAGCAAACTTTTCGATGTTTTGGAAGCCTACCCCGTTCTGGAAGCGCAAATCGTCAACATTGCCCCGCCGTTCCATAACCTAAAAAACCCGGTGCTGCGTCGCACGGTCGGAAAAATCGCCACGTTGGAAAAGGTTGCCCAAATCGGCGGAATGGACGTGGGCAACCTGGTCAACACTCTGCGACGGGCAGTGGGGCAGGAAGAACTTGGGGCGGAATCAACGGCCAATTTTGTGGTTGAAATCCCCCGACTGGCCGATGACCCGACTTGGATCGCCGGGGAGCCGCAGTTCACCCTCAACGGGACGGAATTGCTCCAGCGTGGCGAAGTGCCGCTAGGCCGGGTCAACGAACTGCTCGGCCAAATCGAACCGGGTCGCTTCATCCTGCTTGTCACCAACTTCGAGCCGACACCGATTCTCGAAGCGATGCAGAAGCAGAACCGGAAGATATTTCACAAAATCCACCCGAATGATCTCGCTCAACATCTGACGTTTATCCAGTAATCGCGCGTGGTCTATTTTCTACAACAAACCAGCCTCCTGAAAGGGAGGCTGGTTTGTTGCATCTTCCAGGTTGGCCAGAAATCAGCCCTTGCCCTGACGGGCAATTTCCTTCAATCCATCCGGGCTATTAATTACAAACTCAGTCCGAGTTATATTGATCAAACCGTCACTTGCAAAACGCTGAAGGAAGCGGCAAACCACTTCGCGAGTCGTTCCGACGCGGGCGGCCATTTCATCCAGGGTCAGGCTGCGAGCTACCGGGCTCTTGTCAGCGGGCGATAAATCTACCAGGAAGCGCGCCAGACGCCCAGCCACAGGCTGGAACGCCAATGTTTCGATGATTTCACTGGCCTGAGCCATACGCTGCACCATCAAACGCGATAACTCCCACGAAATCTGTCCATGTTGCAGTAGGAAGGGCAGTAGATCACGGCGATTCCACAGATACAGTTGGGTGGGTTCGGCTGCCTCGAGCGTAACCGGCATGGGAGTCTCTTCCTGAAAAAATGCCAGCCCCCAAAACAAATCCCCTTTTCCAAGGCTGGTAACCGTCAAACTGCGGCCTTCCACAGATTCTTTGTGCGCAATCACTCGCCCTTCTGTGACGACAAACAGAGTTGGCCAGATGTCTCCCTGCTGGATAATAAGACCCCCTTTTGGGTAACGTTTGAGATTGCCCATTGCTGCCAGGGATGCAATTTCAGCCTGTCCGATGGACGAGAAAGCTGGGTGGCGGGCAAGAATGTTTTCAGCTGTTATCATTTTTTTCCTTTTCGATCAATTTCTCCAATGCGGATCTATCGTTCAGGGTGATGCTGGCGCGTTTGATGGTCAAGATACCCTCGTTTTGAAACTGGTATAGCAGGCGGCAAACCATAACCGGGGAGGTGGCAATCATCCCTGCCATTTCTTCCAGCGTCAGGTCGCGTTGGAAGGTTGGGTTTTCCCCAGCCTTGAATTTCCCAACGATGAGTTTTGCGAGGCGGCTGACAACCGGGTTAAAAACCAGGGAGTAAATATTTTCGCGCCGCCTGCGAATCAGGCTCACTTGGCGGCGCAGCAAAGCGCGCATGGCATCTGGGTTGCGCAGCACGATTTGAAGGGCTTCCTCTCCATCCCATTGATATATCGTGGAGGTGCGCACCGCCTCCAAGGTGGATGGCATCGGCAATTGGTCAAAGACCGTATGCGCCCAAAACACTTCGCCTGTTTCCCAAGTTGAAATAATGTAACTGCGCCCGTCTGGAGAAGCGATAGACGAGCGCAGCTGACCGTTGGCGATATAGATTACAGAAGGCCAGCAATTCTCCTGATGGCACAGAATTTCACCCTTGCCAGTCATGCGTCTGCGCGCCAGACGAACCAAAGCTTCACGCTCGGAATGATTCAACTGCCCAAAGACATCCGCTTCTTTCAATTGCTCAGCTTGGAGACTCATCTAGTCCTGTCCTATAAAAGTGATGGAATTCTTAACTTATGTAAAAGTATTGTACGCCACAATGCCGTAATCTTATGCTGAATTCCATTCCTATTTCCCAGGAGGTTTGTCACATGTTACTTTCCACTTCACGCCAGATCCGTCTCGCAGTTGTTTCACTGATCGTGCTAGCCGCAATCTTGATGATTGTGCTGGTGCCCTTTATCAGCTTTGACATGAGCAATCCGATTGTCAAAGCCCAGCAGGTGCGGATTGAAAAGTTCACTGCCGAGGGGAATCCCCAAGCGCCGCTGTTGGCCTATACGGTTTGGCTGGTCAGTTTCTTCTTCCCGTTTTGGGGCACAATGTCGGTGGTTGCCGGGCTTGCCCTGCTGGTGCTTGCCCTGCCCTTATATCGCGGCGAACGCTGGACGCGCGGTTTGGCGCTTCTGTGCCTGGCAGTGCCCTCGATTGGCGGCGCTTATATGATTGTGCCGTGGATGAATTTCATCGGCAGCGTCAAGGGCGGCTTCCCCCCGGCGGTCACCATCATGGCGATTGGCCTGGTTCCGTACTTCGCCCTGCTCCTGGCTGAGAATGTGGATGTCAACCAGAAAATCGTCGACTTCCTGGTCTTCCTGATGCTGGGTGTCACGGCAGCCGAAAATTTTGCGAACGGTCATGCGGCTTATCGCATCTTGTTCGGCCATCCTGCCCGCCCACTATTTGCTGAGGGTATCGCCATCACCTACTTTGGCTGGTTGGCGCTCTGGGTCGGCATGGGGTTATGCATCGCCGCCATCTACCTGCTTGGTGAGAAGAAAATGTCGGGTTGGTATGCCGGCATGATTGGCGGTTTGGTCACCCTGGTTGCGAGCGGAGCCACACACTACGTCCGCCACGCCACGAACGATTATCTCTACGGTGCACTGATGGGGTTGAGCATCGTGGTGATGCTGGTGATCCCATTCTTCAAACAGCGCCTGGTGGAAGAAAATAAGCACCAGATAACGGAATAAATCAACGGTCATCGATTTGCTGGCGATCCCTTCCATCACAGGCGCTTATTACTCTGGGCCGGTGATGGAAGGGATATCGGTCATCCGGTTATTCATTGCCATCTACAATCTGGCGGCTGGAAAGCATAGTTTCAATACTCATTGCGATCCCCCGGCCAGCTTTTCCAACCCAACCCGGTCAGTGAAGGCAAATTCAACGCGGTTGACACGGATCAGACCATCATCGGCAAAACGGTGCAGGAGACGGCTGACCAACTCGCGGGTGGTGCCGACAGTCTCGGCCATCTGGTCGAGACTCAGGTTACGGGGCGTGGGCTGCCCTTCCTCATTTTTATAATGTTCAAGTAACAGGCGTGCCAGCCGTCCGGCCACTGGGTGGAAAGCAAAACCATAAACCACCTCGCGCACCTGGCGCATATAGCGCAGCAAAACCCGCGCCACATCCCAGACTGCTTCCGGGTGGCGGGAGATGATTGGAACAATCACCTCCCGCGGCCAGAGGAAGACATCGGAAGCCTCGGCCACTTCCAGCGAGGCCGGCATGGGCTGGTCATCCAGCAGGGAATGTCCCCAGACCACCTCACAGGCTCCCAGTCTGAACACCACCTGTCGCTTCCCTTCCGGCGAAAGCATCGCCCATTCCACCCGCCCCGAGGCGATGTAGGCGGCATACGGCCACTTTTCACTCTGCCAGCAAATGGTTTCACCTTTCTCAAAGCGCTTGCGCCGCGCCAGGCCGGCCAATTCAGCGCGATCAGATGCGTTGAGGAGCGCAAAAACAGGGATAGTTTCCAGACAATCGATCAGTGTTTTCATCAGCAATCCAGGAGAATTTGCACTTTTATAAAGACTATGCGCGAACTTTGTGATATTTTAGACAAAGTTCAAGAAACATTCACATTATATCAAGGAGAATTGCTGTGACCGACGAAACCACCAAAACCCAACGCATCATTGCAACAGTAATTGCCGTTTTAGGCGCCCTATACCTGTTATTGCTGGCCCCCACCCAGGCCATGCAGACCTTGAAAATAGCACTCGACCAGGTAATGCTTCGCCTGGTGCCCCACGATGCCGATTTCTATCCCGCCGTGCCGGTTTTGAGTGTCACTTTTTCGGCATGGATTATCTCTTTTATCTTTTCCGGCGCACTGCTCTTGATGCTCTCGAAGAAATTATACGAAGGTGTGAAGTGGGCCCGCGCCGTTGCCCTGGGGTTGTTTGCCATTCCCTCTGTAGCGGGCATCACCATGATGATTCCCTGGTTTGTGCTGGTTCTGGCCGAATACCCCGAAAAGGGTGTCCCGCCCCACACTATCAGCGGGATGCCGCCTGCCCTGCCGATCCTGTTTGTCAACCTGTTGTTCTATTTCATCATCCTCTTTGCCGACCAGGATACGCTTAAGAATAAACTCCTGAAATTGATCCCTTACACAGCCCTGGGCGTTGTTTCAGGCATGGTCTTTATGAATGGCCAGCACGGAGTACGCTACTTCATTCATATTCCCGGTGAATTTATGACTGGCGCGAACGGGCTGATCACTGTCAATCCCAACCCGCCCCTATTCACCACACCGCTGGCACACTTTATCACCAATCTCGATCACCTGGATTGGAGAACCTTCGAAATGGTTTCCGAACAGGCCGTGTACAGTCCACAAACCCTGGCGCTTTTGCTCGGCGGCTTCCTGCTTTACATCTCATCGGTCCTACTGATTGTTTCCATCCCGCTGTTGGCGATGAAAAATAAGGTCGGCTGGTACATGGCGACCGCCACCGCTCTGGCAACCGCTGTGGTCAGTTTTCAGGGTTTTGTGGTGCGCAGTTCAACCGAATGGCTGCAAGGCGGAATTTTATCTGCCGGGTTGCTGGTCATCCTGCTCATCCCGGCTTTCAAAAACCTGCTTTTGCCCAAAGGCGAATGGTAGAAATCATCTTTCAGAATGAGATTGAGGCCAGCCGGGGCAGAAAATTGTCCCGGCTTTGCCTTAAGGCAAAGACTTTGTAATTTATTTGTGATACTCCTTACAAGAAAGTTGAACTCTCTTGTAAGGAGCATTCACATGAAAAACACATCTCAAACCAATCGTCTCATCTTGACCGTGCTGGCAGTGGTGGTCGGCCTATTTATGGTGATTGTCGCCCCGCTCATCATCCAAACCTCGCTGGAGCGGGTCATCGGCGCGCTAATGGAAGTCTCCAAGGAAAAACCGGCCTATGCCAGCGGGATTTTGCTGTTTTCCTTTGCCTACCCGTTTTACCGGGCCCTGATTTTTATCGGCGGCGTGATGCTCTTGCTCTTTGTCAAACCGATTTACGAAGGCCGCTCCTGGGCGTATCCGGCCAGCCTGTTGGCAACCGCCTTTCCTTCGGCGGGCGGGATGTTCATGTTCCTGCCGTATGTTTCCTTCGTGGATGGGTTCCCGATCCCGATGGCGATTTCGATGGTCGGGCTGGCCTATTTCTGGAGTGCGATTTTCCTGCGCAAGGCTGATACTTGGGAAAAATGGGGTCACTTCCTGGTGCTGACCTTTGCTGGGATGCTGACCACGCACGCCTTCACCATTGGGATTGGTAACCTGCGGATGCTGCTCACCCGCCCCGAAAAACCACTCTATGCCGGGTTTGATTGGTGGGTGCTGGCCTGGTCGGCGCCGGTGCAGTGGATTGCGGTCATCCTGTTGTTCATTGCCATTTACAATCTGGCGGCTGGCAAGCGGATTGGCTGGTGGCTGGCGCTGATTGCCGGGGCCTCCATCTTTGCAATCGACGTGCCAACTCAGGTCATCCGCACCTTTATCGCCCATTCGGACTCGCTCGATTACTTGTACGGATCGCTGCTATCGGGCGGGTTGCTCTTCTCGTTGTGTTTTCCCAGGTTCAAAATTGCCGAGTTAGGCCAAGAACCGGAATAGAACATTCTCCTTTTTAATGCAGGCGTGGCAGGCCTGGGCCGGTCTGCCGCGTCTGCGCCCCCTTTTCTATGAAAATCGACCCTTACAACTTTCCCCTCCTGATAATTGCTGCCTTTGTAATTGGCGTGGTGCTGGCGATGCTGCTTGGTTTTCGTCATCAGCACGGCTCGACCGAACAACTCATCCTGCTGCTTTTGGCGCAATGCGCTGAACTCAGGAGTTCGCCGCTATGAGCGCCAGATCGGGCAGCCAGACCTCCAAATTGATGCAAATCCGCAAGGGAATGCTCTGGTTTGCAGTGATTGGCACGTTTGTGATCGGAATTCGCCACTTGCTGCCGGGCGAGGCGGGCAGCGGCGGCTCCTTTGATGCCTTCTGTCCGTTTGGGGCAATCGAAACCCTCTGGGTCTATCTGACGCGCGGACAAACGCTCAAAACCACCAACCTGCTTAATTTTGCCGTGCTGAGTGGGGTGCTGGCAGTCTCGCTCGTGGCGGGCCGCGCCTTTTGCGGGTGGATGTGTCCACTGGGGGCAGTGCAGGAGGGGCTGGCGAAACTGGCGCGCCGCCTGGGCGAAGAAAAACGCCACATTCGCGGCAAACCAGCTGCGGGGCGTTTGCCCGTTGTCATCCCGCCCTGGGCTGACCGCCCGTTGCGATGGGCGAAATATCTCATCCTGGGGCTGGTGCTAGTCGCATCCACCTTTGCTGTGTACCCGCCCCTGCATGAGATTTGTCCGGTCCGGGCTGTGTTCAGTTTCAAGCTCGAAACCAGTTTGCTCTGGAGTGTACTGGTAACTTTCTTGCTGACATCCTTCCTGGTGGAACGCGCCTGGTGTAAGTACCTGTGCCCGCTGGGCGCGGCGCTGGCGATTTTTAACAAGATTTCGCCGGTGCAGATCGTCAGCAGCTTGGAACACTGTAACCACTGCGGGCGCTGCGATGTGGAATGTTCGATGGGCATCCAGGCTGTGCCGGAAAACTTGCACGACGCCGAGTGCATCCGCTGCCTGGAGTGTTTGGAGACTTGTGCGCGGGACGGTTCTTTGGAGTTGAAGGTGCTCAAGCCATAACAAGTGAAGTTTAATAAAAGGCGAGAGGCACAAATCATCTGCTCCGTCCAAAGGGATGGTCTCTGCGTGGAGATCCATGGCCATACGACAAAAGTAGTATTCAAAATTTCAGCCAGCGCCTACACTAGCAGCGTTGGCTTTTTGATTCGTTGCACTTGGAGAACACCATGACCCGCTGGAAGCGTTTCACCCTGCTTTCTATTTTGTTTGCGTCACAATCGTTATACTTCCCCATCAATCGTTTGATGGATGGAGGCACAATTTTCAAAACCACGCTTGACCAGTACATTCCACTGTGGGCAATTTGGGCTGTGCCCTACTTGCTCTACCTGCCATTTTGGATGACAGCTTTTATTTGGGCGGCGTTCAAAATGGAGACGCGCATGTTCAAAAGATTCTTTGCCTCTGCACTGGCTGCTACGTTGATTGGGATTGCGATCTTTCTGCTTTTCCCAACTTACATCGAACGTCCTCTGCTGGTGGGTGAGGATTGGGCCACGAATTTGCTGCGCATCGTGTATAGCAATGATGACGTGTACAACGCTTTCCCAAGCGGGCATGTCTATCTGACTACCTTGATTTCCATTTTCTGGATCGAATGGTATCCGCGCCAACGTTTGCTCTGGCTGGCAATAATTGCATCCGTTCTGCTCTCCACTTTGTTCACCCATCAACATTACCTGCCCGACTTGATCGGTGGGTTGGCGTTAGCCAAGAACAGCATCCATTTGGGAAACTGGTGGGTTCAAAAACGTTCTCCCCTGATCCAGAGGCAGAGGAACCGATTCGCGGCAGTTGGTAGGATTCTTTACGATAAAAGTCGTGCTGCAAAAATAAATTAGACAGTAAACTATATAGATTGACTTGTTTTTTAAGAGTTAACCTGATCTTGGTGTGCTCGCAAAATTATGCATGAGTACATCCCTTTGGGCCAGGGCAGCCAGCTAAATTCACAAGATAAAAGAGGAAAATCGTATGACTAAATTTCTAAACAAGTGGTTTCGCCAAATCCATCGCTGGATTGCGATCCCAACCGCGCTGCTCATCCCAATCGCATTGATCATCAAGCTGATTGGTAATCCAGAGGTGGTTGCCTTCTGGGAGAAGTGGGACAAACTCCCCTCCATTTTGATGCTTTTTATGGCTATCACTGGCGCCTATTTGTATCTACTTCCCTACATTGTCAAAAATCAGCGTAAGCAGAAAAGTATGCAGCCCTAAAATCCAAAGATCAAAATACGCATCGAAAATCAAGCAGGGCGCATCTCAAGGTGCGTCCTGCTTGATTTTGTTACACCCGTCCCCGTTCGAGCAATTTTTGTGGATCATAGATGATGATTTGGGTACGCTCCAGGTGTAGAACACCTTCCTGCTCCAGGGCGTTGAGTGTGCGGCTAAGCACATCCCGTACAGTCCCAAGGCGGGTTGCCATTTCGTCGAGGGTAGTCCAGGCCTGACGCGGGACGATTAATTGGCCATCTTTGAGTTCGGCGTGGGCTAGCAAGGTGTGCGCGACCCGCGCCTGCACATTTCGCAATCCCAGGTCTTCCACGAGTTGGACATAATAGAGCACCCGTTCACCCAGGTGACGAATAATGGCCAGCGCTAACGTGGGATGACGTTGAACAAGCTCAAGCACGGCCTGGCCTTCAAGAGCCCAGGCCGTGGTATTTTCGAGTGCAATCACGGTTACCGGATAAGCTGCGCCGGTAAAGACAGCCTCATCTCCAAATAATTCACCGCCACGCAGGAACATTGCCGCTTGCTCACGGCCATCCGCGGCAATCCGCACCGCTTTGACCCAGCCTTTTTCTAGAAAATAAACTTTCTCGCCAGGTTCGCCTTCGAGGCAAATCACCTGTCCCGCCTCATATTGACAGGGGGTCATGCGGCGCAACAGAGAATCCAAAACATCCTCCGCTAATTCTGCAAAATGCGGTATCGCAGAAAGGGTCTGGCGGGCGCGGACATAATCCGAAACAGGAGCATGTGGAGGGATATGAGCGGGCATTGTCGCCTTGTCTGACAATCCCGCCAATGTATTAACGCGGGATGCGGGGGAATAAAAAGGGTATCTCTTTGCGGTACTGCAAGTATTCTACCCCAAATCGTTCTGCCAGTTCCTTGGTTTCGTGAACATAAATGAAAGTAAGCAATGAAATAAAGATCAGCAAGACCAGCCCAAAAACAATCCAAGAACCGGCCCAAATGGTCAAGCCCAGGTAAAACAATCCCGCGCCGAGAGTTATAGGGTTGCGGCTGCAACGGTAAGGGCCGGCGCGCACCAGCCGTTTAGTCGCTGCCATTGGCGCGGGCGTACCCTGGCCCAGCGCAGACAGCGTTTGCACAGACCAGATCACCAACGCCGCGCCAACCAAAGTCACGGCCAGAGCCAGGAGGCTTTGCCACCAGCCGCCAGAAAGTGTCCGTTCAAAAAACCAGATCAAACCCCGTTCCAGGGCGGCCATCAGCGTCAATCCCAAAAAGAAAACCACGATAACTTTTTTATGAGCATTGTTTTTCATTTAGGCCTGCCTTTCTTAATCCAGTATACTCAAATTCAATTCTGACAAATACGACAAAAGTAGCACTGAACGCTGGGTTGCGGTTGTATCCTAGCTTCCACGGGAATGCCTGTGATTTTTTTAGAGAAAGGAGCAAAACCATGCCTGATAAAAAAAATAAGGATTTCGAAATAACAAAAGCCACGCGTATCTCAGAAATCCTTGAGACCTATGGCGATATTGCCGAGGTGATGGAAGTGTTTGGGATCAAAAGAGTGGCTCGCTATTCCTTGCGCGCACTGGCAGCCAAAGCGTTGACGGTGGAGTGGGCAGCACGCATCCACGGTGTGCCGCTGGATAAATTTCTTGACATCCTGAACCAGGCCACTCATCCAAACGCAGCACAATCTGAATAAAGCAGTCGGAGAAAAAATGTCAGAAACGAAACCAAATTCATCAATGTGGAAAGCCAGCGTAGTGATGCTATAGCTATTACTCGTCTTCTTTACCATCCCCCATACCCTGGAAGACTTTTCCCTGGGTGAATCCGCCAAAAACGGAGTCCCGGTCTTCGTGCTGGCAACTGTTGTGGCAGGACTGTTTACCCTGCAAGGCCTGGCGTTATTTTGGGCGGGTCAGAAAGACCGGCGCAGTTATTTTATCCATGCAGGTCTGGGAATTTTCTGACCGTTGGCTGCAGGCAGCGCTCAGTTGCCGGTGATTCTCTCATCCAGTCACTACCGTTCTGGATTCATTTTGGTCTTGTATGTGGGCGGAATGATGGTTATCGGTCTTGTGCTGTTTTTGGCTTCCATCCAGTCGCTCAGAGCAGTCCAAACCGGGTCGAATAAGCCGCAAGCGTTGTAACGGTTCTGGCAACAATACGACAAAAGTCGTATGCAGCCAATCTGTCAATCCGTACACTGGATAAAAGCTCCTGGAGAGGTAACATGACCGATGTTTCGGTTCAAAACACCGATGAAAAGCTGCGCACCGCAATTTTGTCCCGTTTTGTAATGGAAGAACAGACGGCACATGCTAATTTGCGTGTGGGCGTGCTGAACGGAATTGTCCACCTGGCAGGGATAGTTGCATCCATTGAGATACGAATCCTGGCTGCAGAACTGGCAGAGGCTGTGCCGGGAGTGCTCGGTGTTGTCAACCGCATTGAAGCGCC
>CAIVSQ010000145.1 GCA_903908605.1 uncultured Anaerolineae bacterium | reverse complement strand
GCCTGCGCAGATTTGATTGCCAGGGCGACTATTTAATGGACTGGTAGAATCTTGACCGTATTTTCTAAACTTAAAGCCTTTTTGGTAGCGGACTTACACGCAGAAAGCCGGATAATCAACCATTCTGATTATCCGGCTTTCTGCGTGATTCCTGGGCTGTTCAAATGACATTCTTCACAGGTTTTTAGTTTACAACAAGTTGTTCAATACTTCAGCTCAACTACATCAGGATCTGCCAGCATAATGTCCGAGAATTTTGACTGATGGGCCAATTTGCCACGTAATTCCCAGATTCCTTGCATGTGGTCTTTGTCCACTTTCAACCGCCGCCTGCGAACGATCTTCAGCTTGCATTCCGCGATGGTGAGTTCTATCTTTTTAAGCTTGTTTTCATCGGTCACATAGATGATATCGTAAATGCGTATTTCACTGCCCAAAACATCCACCAACCGGTCAACCTGTGCAAAAATCCATAACACAATAAAGACCAATAATGTGGCCAACAGAGCTAGGCCGTAATTTCCCAGCCCAATGGCCATGCCGAGTGCGGCCGAAACCCAAACCGAAGATGCCGTGGTGAGCCCCTTTACCCGTCCCTCTGTGAAAAGGATCGAGCCTGCCCCCAGGAAGCCGACGCCGGTGACGATGTTGGCAATCACACGGTCGTCGGAAAATTCCAGGGAGAGCATCGTGAACAGGGTAGATCCGATCGTAATCAATGTAATGGTTCGCAGCCCGGCAGCCTTGGCGTGCATTTCTCGTTCCAGGCCGATAAGCCCACCGATTAGCAAGGCCAGCAAGAGCTTTACAACGTCTTCCTGTGTGATCACGATGGGCAGATTCATAGTAGGCCTTTCGGATAAATGGTTAGTGCAGACAGTTTATTTAACTGTGATGGAGTAATGCCCATCTTCGCGTGTGAAGGGGGTTGTACCGCTTACCACCAGGGTGGCATCCGTCAAATCAACATTGATCTCAGCGGTTTGATCTGCGCCAATGGTAATAGTCTGGACGGTTGTCTTTCCATTCTGATTGATCAGGGCCAGGCGGAAGGTCTGGGGCAAAATATTCTCCACCCGAGCGAACCCGGTCGCTTGCCAGCCGCCATCGTCGCCTTCAAAGTCAGTGAAATAGTCAATCTCGGTGATGGAGATGTCATCCAGCATAAAGCCTTCGCCATTGACAGCAGCGTCTGTGACGTAGTCAAAACGTAGCTGAACTTTTTGACCCTTGTATTGGCTCAGGTCGATACTTTCTTCGATCCACGTATCAGACTGTCCGTTATAACCCCAGCCATATGAGTTGCCCGAAGGGTTGCTATCGGTTCCGCTGGGGGTGGTCAGTATTTTCCAGGTTTTCCCACCGTCCGTGGATACTTCAACGAATGTGTAATCATAGTCAGTTTCCAGGTCATACCATGTGCGGTATTTCAACGTCAGCGGGCCGCTGGCCTGGCTGAAATCAAATTCTCGTGTCAGGGTCATGTTGGATTCATCACCCTTGTTGGACCAGAAAGCCTTTTTACCAGAATAAGCATCGACCGGCAGCAACCCGGTCTGGTTGGCGCCTTCAAAACGCAGTGTGAAATTTCCATCGCAGTTAAACTTGATGTAATCGACCCCAAACTGTTTGACAGTGCGGGTGATCGCGCCAGGACAGGTATCGATGGTTTCGGTTTCACCGGCTCGCATCGCATCTTTGTAACGATTATAGGCAAATCGTCCGTCGCCTACACTGTCATCCAGTAGGTAATTTGTTACTGCCCAGTCCATAAAGAAATCAGTGGCGGTAATTGCCTGCCCGGTTTGCTTGTCGGTGGCATTGATCGATTTCAAAATATTGTCGATACTTTCCATTCCATTTTGTGGGTCGGTGACCAGGGCTTTGGTGGCATCTTCGCCAAAGCGATCGAGAAAGTAAGAGAGGAATAGAAAACTGGCACCATAATGTGGGGTGTTGGTTCCAGGATCGGGACCCCAGTCCGTCAACTGCATATCTGTATCGGATACATATTCCCATGCGAAACCGCCCACGTAATAGCCATTTAGCAAGGCAGCCACTTCGGAAAAGCCCTCATTGATCCAGGAGGCTTCATTGCGGTCTTGTTTCCAGTGAATCATGTGTTGAAATTCATGCGCCAGCACACCATAGGTGTAGGTGTCATCCAGCGGCGAGTTATCCGCATTGAAGACAAACATTTCGTGAGCGTTGGAGTATTCGTGCGCATCCGGATGATATTCATCTGGTGAAGAGAAGTAGCCTGCCACTGAACCGCCAATCCCACGTCCGTAAACGAGGTAAATATGTTGATCTTCATCCACCCCGGGTGACCACTCTGAGCCGAAAAATTCACGGTCGGTTGGGTAAATCTTGGTTTCGAAGGTGTCCACCAGCTTCTTGGCGTCACCTTTGTTATATGTAACGCCATCTTCAACCCAGAAATAGGCGTGATCAGTAACATACTGTAACGTCGCGTCAATCTTGAAGGCCTTCGCTGAATCTGTGTTGGTTAACCAGAAGGACTTCTTCTCGCCCTGTTTGTAAGGCCCGGATGGAAGGGTTTCGGGAATATTGCATTTTCCCTGTAATCGACAGGCTAACTCTAGCGGGTCGTTGACAGGAACGATGCTTTCTTCGAGAGTATTGAGTGTATCGGTGGAAATACTTTCTACTGGCACTCGCGTGACTTCAACTGGGGCTTCGGTGACAAACGGTTCAGGTGTTGGGGTATCGAGCTGGAAGTCAAAAGGGGTTCCCTGCGTGGGTGAAGAAGAAGCCTGAGTACTAATGAAATAGGCTGCTCCCAGCCCACCGCTTAAGACAACCAGGCAACAACAACACAGCAGCACCAGTATGATAATGATGATGCCTGTGACGGATGTAAAAAAGTTCTTATTTTCGCTTTCCATGATTTTCTCCTAAATTAGGATAAATTCTACCCGATATTTTATAAAAACAATCCAGGGCTTGATAAAAAAAGACTTCACTGCAAGCTTGCAGTGAAGTCTTTGGTTGTTACAGGCCTTTACTTGAAAACGATCTTGTCTTCCGCCACATCCACCTTCACCGTGCCGCCGTTAGTGAATTTGCCACCCAACAGTTCAATCGAAAGTGGGCTCTCCACAAATTTTTGGATTGCCCTGCGCAGCGGGCGAGCGCCGAACGCCGGGTCGTATCCCTGCTTTGCCAGCCAGGTACGTGCGGACGCGCTCAGATCAACTTTCACGTTGAATTCATTCAACCGGTCGCTGACTTCTTTAAACTGCAGGTCAACGATCTGTTCCATTTGTTCCACTGTGAGCGGCGAGAACATGATCACGTCATCAATGCGGTTCAGGAATTCGGGTCGGAAAGCGCCTTTGAGAGCCTTCTCGATCTTGTCATGGGCAATCCGTTCTTCATCATCCGATTTTTGTTGCAAGAAACCAAGCGTACCGCCCTTACGGACATACTCTGTGCCCAGGTTGCTGGTCATGATCAAGACAGTATTGCGGAAGTCAACTACGTTGCCCTGTCCGTCTGTCATGCGTCCATCATCCAGGATCTGCAGCAGCGCATTCCAAACTTCTGGGTGTGCCTTTTCGATTTCGTCAAACAACAGCACTCGGTAAGGGCGTCGCCGAACTGCCTCGGTTAGCTGGCCGCCTTCCTCGTAACCCACGTAGCCGGGAGGGGCACCAAACAACCGGCTGACAGTATGCTGTTCGCGGTACTCGGACATGTCGATGCGCACCAGTGCATCGTCGTCATCGAACATGAAACCAGCCAAAGCCTTGGCCAGTTCGGTTTTACCTACACCGCTTGGGCCGATGAAAATGAACGACCCAATCGGGCGTCCGGGATCTTTCAGGCCGGAGCGCGCCCGTCGAATGGCATCTGATATGGCGTGGATGGCTTCGTCCTGGCCAATAATGCGCTCGTGCAGGCGTGCTTCCATCTGCAATAGCTTGGTGGCTTCGGTTTCCATCATCTGGCTTAGCGGAATGCCGGTCCATTGGTGCACCACATCGGCAATGTCATTGACGTCGACTACCTCATCAATGTGGTTTTCGGCTTCCCACTTGTCTCGCTTTTCATTGTATTCGGCTTGCATGCGCAAGCGCTCAACCTTCTTTTGGGCAGCACGTTCGTACTCGCGTGCCAGGCCGGCTTGTTCCTCTTCAGAGGTTAACCGGTCTATTTCTTTCTTCATGTCTTTCAGTTCGGGCGGCATGGAATAGAGCGCCACCCGCAATTTTGCGGCAGCTTCATCCATCAGGTCAATGGCTTTGTCTGGCAGGTGCCGGTCGGTTACGTATCTGTCAGCCAGCGTGACCGCGGCTACCAGGGCCTCATCCGAATAGCGCACCTTATGATGCGCCTCGTAGCGGTCTCGTAGACCCTTTAACATCTTTATCGCGTCTTCTGCGCTTGGCTCTTCCACATAAATGGGAGCGAAGCGTCGTTCGAGCGCGGCGTCTTTTTCAATATGTTTATGAAATTCGTCCAGGGTGGTAGCACCAATACATTGTAGTTCGCCACGTGCCAGGGCGGGTTTGAGCATGTTCGAAGCGTCCATGGCGCCCTGGGCGGCACCAGCCCCAACCACTGTATGCAGTTCATCGATCATCATAATGATGTCGCCCTGTGAGCGCTGCACTTCCTCCATGACGGCTTTCAGGCGTTCCTCAAATTCACCACGGAAGCGGCTGCCAGCGATCAGCGAGCCCAGGTCCAGTGAGACTACCTTTTTTCCAGTCAGGATTTCTGGCACATCGTTATCTGCGATCTTCTGGGCCAGGCCTTCCACAATCGCTGTTTTGCCTACCCCGGCTTCGCCAATCAAAACCGGGTTATTTTTAGTACGTCGCGAGAGAATTTGGATTAACCGCAGAATTTCCTTGTCTCGCCCAATTACTGGGTCGAGCTTGCCTTCGCGCGCCAGTTGGGTCAGGTCGCGCGAATATTTTTCCAGCGTTCGATAGCGTGATTCAGCCTGTGGATCTGTAACCCGCTGTCCGCCTCGGATTTGCTGGATAGAGTCAAATACCCGGTCACGGGTGATGCCTGCGCTTTCCAGGATTCGTGAAGCTGGCGTGTTGCGTTCGGTCAGGATGGCCAGAAAGATGTGTTCGGTGGAAATGTATTCATCCTTCAACCGGTTGGCTTCCTCGTTGGCCAGGTCGACAATCCGCTTGACGCGAGGAGTAATAAAAATTTGCCCCGCACCACCACCAAAGATATTCGCCTTGGGTGTGGCGCGCAAGGCTGAATCCAGGCGTTCGGTCAGGGTGGCGCTGTTCACATTGAGGTTTTCCAGAATTTGTGGAATCACCCCGCCGGGTTGTTCAATCAACGCCATCAGGATGTGTTCAGTATCAATCTGGTTGTGTCCATAGCGCTGTATGATTTCAGCAGCGCGTTGAGCCGCCTCTTGGGCACGTTCGGTAAAACGGTCAAATCGCATCATAAGAGAGAGTCCTTTCGATCATTCAACGATGGGATTATAGCAAAGGCTCTGTTTTTTATTTGAGAGAATGCCGTAAGAATTACATATGAGTCTATTGTATACGTTTTTATTAACTTTGGCGGGACTGACCAAACGCGGTTGAAAAAGAATATAATAGACTGGATGACTGCCACAACCATTTCCACCGGTGCCCCAACTTTTGGACGGATGCGTCCTTTGAATATCATGCGCGATCTGCCCGCCGTCGCCGATTTGATTGAGCTGTGTTTTTCTGCCACGCTCGATGCGGATGGACGTTCATTTATTGACCAGATGCGTCGCAACGGCCGCGATTCCATGTTCTTAAGCTGGGCTCCGCGGGTTATCGAGACTGTTTCACTGCCTCTTTCTGGGTTTGTTTGGGAAAACAATGGTCGCGTGGTGGGCAATGTCAGCCTGATCCCCTTCTCCAGCCGTAGAAAAAAGATATTCCTGATTGCCAATGTCGCCACCCATCCAGATTTCCGCCGCCAGGGAATTGCCCGCCAGCTTACTCAGGCAGCCTTGACCCGCGCTCGAGAAAAGCGCGCTCGCTCCGTCTGGTTGCATGTTCGCGATGACAATCCTGGTGCCATTCAGCTCTATAAAGACCTCGGTTTCATCGAACGTGCCAGGCGTACCACCTGGAATTTGCCGGCTGGCTTCACCACTATAAAAGGTTTGCAACCGTATGAATTTCAAATAGCCAATCGCTCCACCCGTGATTGGCTATTGCAGTCATCCTGGTTGGAGCAGGCCTATCCACGCGAGTTGTCTTGGTATCATTCCCAGGGGTGGGATGTATTTAAACCAGGGTTGCTCAATGCACTTTACTGCCTGATGGCCGATTTGAATATCCGTCAATGGTCCGCGAAGCGCCAGGGAAATTTGCTAGGCGTGTTGGGCTGCCTGCGCACCGTCGGCCGGCCAGATCAACTTTGGGCTGCCTTACCTCCGCATGCCGACGAGGATGTTCTCACTGCATTGTTGATGCACTGCCAGCACGCTTTTGTGCAGACCCGCGGCCTGACCCTCGAATATCCGGCAGGCCCGCTGGACAACGCTTTTCGCACAGCCGGGTTTACCCCTCAACGTACGCTGGCCTGGATGCAAGCTTCCGGGGCTGCAACCTTCCAGCGAGATTGACGTAAATATAATTAGATCATCCATGATTGGATCATCTAATTATTCTGGAAGTACCTTAATGGAGGAGTAAAACATGACGCGCTTTTTCCTGCGATGGTTGATCAATGCGGTTGGTTTGTATGCCGCAGTCGCGTTTGTGCCAGGCATTCGCCCCGAATCGTCCAATTGGTTTTCATTTGTCTGGCTGGCGCTAATCTTCGGTTTGTTAAATGCCTTGGTTCGCCCGTTGCTTAAGTTTCTGACTTGCCCGTTGATCATTCTCACATTGGGCGTATTTACCCTGATGATTAATACCTTCCTGTTCTGGTTGGCAGGCATTATTGGCACCAATTTCCATGTTGGCTTCACTGTCGATGGCTTTTGGCCGGCCTTCCTGGGCGGGCTGGTGGTCAGTCTGGTGAGCCTGGTTTTGACCACTGTCTTCAAGGACGAAATCAAGGGAAAGTAATTTCAACCGGTGTCAACAATCGGTATCAAAAGACCCGCCGCGAATAACTTGATGCGACGGGTCTTTGTATTTATTAATTCCCTGCCAGGCCGGGCAAACCACCTGCATTCCTGGCTGCTCGCACTGCATTCAGACAGGCCTGGGCAAAGACTTCAGCGGCGAAGGCCCCCACCAGGCTCACATCGGCCGGTTTTTGCCCGGTCGCCAGCGCAAAGATCGTGTCGCCATCCATCATGGTATGCGCCGGGCGGATAACGCGCGCCAGCCCATCCTGGGCCATTTGCGCCATTTTACTGGCCTCTGGCTTGCTCAGGCGGGCATTGGTGGCTACCACGCCAATCACGGTATTGGATTGCGTTGCCATGCTTTCGATCATGCGCCCAGCCATGCTTTTCATGGTCTCCATGCTGTCTGCGTAATATCCCGCGTTGCCCAGTGTCAACGGCCCGATCTTCGTTGTGCGCGTCCCGGCGATGATTTGGCCTGTTTTTGGGTCAACCACGTCACCATACGGATTGACCGCCGCCATGGCACCAACAATGATCCCTCCGCCGATGTCGATCGAGGCAGTTCCGATCCCGCTTTTCATTGCACCCGCGTTTCCAAATAATTTACCCAGGCTGGCCCCTGTTCCAGCGCCAGCGTTTCCTTGTCGAGGTTTTTGCTTGCTGGCAGCAGCTGCCGCCTTGTAGCCCATTTCGGCAGTTGGGCGCACATCAGCCCGCCCCACAGCCAGATCAAACAAGATCGCGGCAGGGACGATGGGAACTCGAGCCACCTTTACATCAAAACCGATATTCTGTTCTTCCAGGTACTTCATTACCCCGCCAGCAGCATCCAACCCATAGGCTGACCCACCTGCAAGCACAATGGCGTGGATTTTTTCAATCATGTTGATTGGGTTCAATAAATCGGTTTCGCGTGTTCCGGGTGCACCACCGCGTTGGTCAACCCCTGCCACCGCTCCCTTGCGACACAAAATAACGCTGACTCCGGTCAGCGCTTCAATATCCTCTGCTTGCCCAACCTCTATGCCGGGCACATCAGTGATGGAATTTTCGTGCATAAAATTAGACTGCTTGCGTGGAAAAAGGCAGGGGCAGGTTATTCACCTGCCCCTGGAGAAAACTATTCCAAACCGCCTACCAGTTCAAGAAATTCGTCCCATTCTTCCTTAAAGAAATGAACGGTGACGTTGCCGAGCTCGACATGATAGGTGGTTTCACCATCGGGCTCTTCGGCTTTCCAGACCAGGTAGTTTTCAGTTTCGGCCAGTGTCTCGGTTGTGGGTTCGGGGCTTTTTGGCATGATTTATCTCCTTTAAATAATTTTATTCATTATATAGCACTCGAGGCAGAAAAAACAGCCCTGGATCAACGAAATTTGAAGTTTCCCTGCAAACGGCTTATCCAACCCCGGATCTGTTTCCTGATGGAAGGCGCAGGTGGCAGGTTCTCCAGGCCTTCCCAGGGATCCAGGTCAAACAGCTTGCGTGTAAAGTAACGCCCCACCAGTTGCAATGTCGCGAGCATGGGTGCCGCAATGATCACACCCAGGATCCCCAGCAGCTCCAACCCAACGATTGCAGCAACCAACACAGCGGCTGGATGAACCTTGAGCGATGATGCCATAATGTACGGCATGATGATATTGTCAGTGATGCCATCGATTACCCAGGCGATGGCAACCACCGATAGCGCATATAGCAGGGGATCCATGGAAAAAGGTTTAAATTCCTGGAAATAAGAGACCATCGCCAGAATGACCCATAGGATGAATGGACCAACATAGGGCACAAAGCGGGCCAGTCCTGCTACCAACGCCAGGCCGAGGGCATACCGAACCCCCATAACGCTCAAGGCAAAGGAATAAACCACGGCGGCTAAAGCCATCACAATGATCTGTCCGCGTAGAAAAGCGTTCCATAGTAATGCGATTTGCCTGCCCATTTCATTCAGGTCATGTTGGTAGCCGGGCAGGTTGAACTGCAACATCCCTTGCCAGAATCCATCGCTTTCTGATAATACAAAATAGGAGACCAACAGTACGAACATGGTCCAACCCAAAAAATTTGCGGCGCTTCCGGCAACTGTGCCCAGCAGGTTGCCTGTACTGCCCAGTAATGGTTCAATGCTGCCAATTAATTGTTGTCCCAAAAAGCTGAAATCAACTTTGCGTAAATCCAGTACAATAAGCCCCAGGTTAATTTCACGATTGGAAATGTTCTCAAAGAGCGCCGGAATATTTTTAATACTGTCCTGGGTAATGGTAATTAAGTTTTCCACTTGTTGAAAGATACCCACCCCACCCAGGGTGATCAGCCCCAGCAAGCTGAGTAAAGCCAGCAAATAGATCAGCGTAACGGCTGTTTTCCAATGAATGTGCAGCTTGCGCGATAAATAATATGCCAGGGGATTGAACAGGTAAGCCACGATGACCACCAGAATCATGGGTGGTAGCAAGGTTTGGAACTTTATCAACAGCCCGGCGATTATTGCAACAAGGGTGATACCAATAATAATTTTGGTTGGGGCGTTCCATTGTGGAGATTTTAGAGGGGTATTCATATTCCTCACCTGCAATGATCAGATTCTTACCGCAATTCCGGGTGGACGGGTTATTTATACCCTTTTCCTTCAAAAACTGCAAAACATCTGGCTTCGTAACTGGCGGTACAATAAGATCCCAACCTTTCAATGCCTTTATGATGAAAAAAACTACTACTATCCTGTTAATCGTTATCTTCCTGATGGGCGCCTGCACGGCCCCATCCCAGGTTCCTGCCGGGCAGCCGCCAGCCCTGGGGATTATCACCCATCCAGACGGTCTGCTTTACGCTGGTGATCAGGTCAGTTTTGAAGTTGTTGGAGGTACTAGTTCATCAGAGAATTCTGAAACCATCCAAATTATCCTGGATGGCAAGGTCATTGCTTCGCAGGAATTTGCCCTGCGCGGTATTGGAGCGCGCAGGCAGGCTACCTTTCTCTGGATATGGGATACCCATGGTTTGCCGCCGGGGGAATATTCCTTTACTTTTTCGCTCCAGCCGGGTAATCTTACCTGGCAAAAAAATATCAAACTTCTTTCGGCAGACCAGGTTCCCCTGCCTGAACCGGGCGCTCAGTGGCAGTCAGTTGAGACCACCTGCTGTATTGTCTATTACATCAGCGCTACCGATGCGGCTAATAACCTGGCGGAGTTGATTTCTATGGCGAATGCCCAGGCTGCCGCGGTTGAAAAACGATTTGGCGCGGTTTTTAACCAGAAAATCCCCGTCACGTTTTTGCCACGCACACTGGGGCATGGCGGCTTTGCATCCGACGGTATTTATGTCTCTTATTTACGCCGTAATTATGCCGGCAGTACCACCCAGCAGGTTGTGCATCACGAAATGGTCCATTGGATGGATAACCAGCTTGGCGGAGAGCTGCGCCCTTCCATCTTCCAGGAAGGGCTGGCTGTCTATGCCAGCGATGGGCATTTCAAGCTGGAACCGATTATTCCGCGCGCGGCCGCCATCCTCGACTTGGGTTTATTCCTGCCCCTTCGCACCCTGTCAGATTCATTCTACCGGTCCCAGCATGAATTGGGTTATGCCGAAGCAGCTGCCCTGATTGCTTACCTGGTGAGCATCCACGGTTGGGAAGCGTTTGACGCTTTCTATCGTGATATCCACCCGGCCGAGTCAGGCTCCGAAGCAGATGCCATCGATGAAGCCGTCCGGCGCCATTTCAACCTCACTTACGAGCAGCTTGAGCAGGACTTTAAAGACTATTTGCGCGCTCAAACCATTAACCAGGCCGTTCGTGATGATGTGCGCTTGACTGTGGATTTTTATAATACAGTTCGAAATTACCAGCAGCGTTACGATCCTTCAGCGTATTTCCTTACGGCATGGCTCCCCGATGTAGCCACCATGCGCAGCCGCGGCATTGTGGCAGATTTTGTTCGCCATCCGGATGCCTGGTTTAATCTCTTTATTGAAGGTCAATTGCTGGCCGTTGATACCCGCTTGCGGTCTGGCGACCTGGGGGCTGCTAGCGCACAGCTTGGCATAGTCAATTTTTTGCTTTCTTCATTGGAAGAAAAGAAATAAAAAAAGGGCGACCTCTTGGGTCGCCCTTTTCGTTATATAAATATTTTTACCCGCCGCAGCCGGCCGAGAAAAGGAAGGGGAAGTATTGGCACCACAGGCTGTTAGAGTCAATGTACCACAAGGCACCAATACAACTGCAGACCAGGCACAACACAATCACCGCGATCACAATCAGGATTGTGCGCATATTGCCCGCTTTTTGTGGGGCATCGGGGATGGGATTACTCGGAACCTGGCCGGCATAGCCTGCGCTTGGTTGCGCGCTGGGGCGGGGGGCTGGCGTGGATACCGGGGCAGGTCGTGCAGCGGCTGGGATGACGGGCGGGCGACCAGACGAAAGCATGGTGGCGTTAGGATCCACCTGGGCGACGGATTCAAACAGCAGATTGATCTGTTCACCAAGTGAGATAATTTCTCCAGGTTGCAGAATATGCTGCCCGGTCAGGCGCTGACCGTTGATGAAGGTGCCGTTGGTCGACCCCATGTCCGTTACAATAAATTTTCCACCTTGGAATACGAACTGGGTGTGCTTGCGCGATACCTCAGCATCGTTGATCATAATAATGTTTTCAGCATCTCTGCCGATCGTGATTACATCCCCATCCAGTGGGAAGACTTTTCCCGGAGTGGGGCCCGAATGCATAACAAGTTGAAAATTTGCAGCCATGGTTCCTCCAAAAAATTCGAATAATCAATTTTCTACTGTACTGATTATGCCATAAAATGTCAAATACTTGTTTGGCGAATTTTAAAATTTAACACTTCCCCAAAAGCACGCGTCACCTCAGATTTCACAAGCTCCATGGCTGCAGGCGGTTCAAAAAAATCCGCCAGGCATACCACCGGGTATGCGCTGATTCCACAGGGGATAATGCCCTCAAAATACTCCATCTCAGGATTGACGTTTAGCGCAAAGCCATGCCGGGTAATGCCCTGTGCATCCACTTTCACTCCAATCGCGGCGATTTTCGCCGGTTTTTTGCGATCTGTGGCCTTGCAGCGCGGGCAGCGTGACGCAATATCCGCTTGCACCCATACACCGCTTTTGCCTTCTATTTGTCCGCCCGCCAGCCCCAACCGTGCCAAAGCTAGGATCAAAACCTTTTCCAGCTTACGCACATAGCCAACATGATCAGAATCCAGTAATCTGATGATCGGATAGCCTACTAATTGCCCAGGCCCGTGATAGGTGATATCTCCCCCGCGGTCCACCCAATGAACCTTCATACCGCGTGCGGCCAGTTCGGTTTCGTTCCAAATTAGGTGCCCGGCTTTGCCGCTCCGCCCAAAGGTGAAGGTGTGTGGGTGCTCCAACAGCAGCAGCGTATTGGCGCGTTCCCCGCGCGCAATTTCTGCTGCCAGCCGGTTTTGCAGGCTCCAGGCGGTCTCATAGTCCATTGTGCCGAGATCAAGAAGGTCACAGTCCATAAAAAAATCGGGTGTGACCTTGCGGCCACACCGTGATTGTTTATTCGCCGAACACGCGTCGATACAGGTCAGATTCAAGCAAGTGGTTCGGGTCCGTGCGTTGTTTAAGCGCCTTGAATCGTGTGACAGTCTCAGCGCCCAGGAATGCCTGGGCTGTTTCTGGCGTCGTCTCGCTGTTTTTGGCAAAGTAAAACCGTCCGCCCGCCGCCACGACGATTTTGTCAAAATCCTGCAGCATGGCATACAGGCGTTTGCGGCTGGAATTGGTGACTCTGAAATCAAGGGCAAGAGAGAAACCGTCGACAGCATGTGAAAGCAGGAATTTGTCGGGGCGGTGACGTTTGGTTACACCCAGGTATGAGGGCATTCCGCGTTTTATTGAAATGGAGATTATTTCACGCCAGGCATCCTCGGCGGTTTCCTTGGGCAGGAAAGATTGGTATTGGATTAGCCCGCTTTTGCCATATGCCAATTCCCAGTGTGGAACGTAATCAAGCAAAAAATGGAATGCGGCATGTGATTGGCGGTAAGTTCCTTCGCGCAGGCTGGCAATATATTTTGCGGTATTGACCAGGCTCCACAGCGGTGCAATCTGAAAAGGTGACATGAAGTGATGAATGATGGACTTGGGGAAGAAACCGAACATGGTTGAAGGTAATGTCTGGTACTGCACCTGCATGCTTTTCTTCGGTTCTGGATCCTCGCCATCGTGCAGGTATTTGGCTGCATGAATTTGCCCACGTCCCAGGCCATTCCCGCCTGCCATGGCATCCAGCCAGCCAACCGTGTAATCATATTCAGGGGCGTCTCGTAGAATCGCATCCAGGTGTGAATGCAGATTGGTCACCGGATAGGCGTGGACCTGTACGAATCCGGACTGCATTTTCTTCATTTTTAGGGTGATGGAGGTAAACACGCCCAGCATACCCATCCCGCTGATCATGGCGTAAAAAAGGTCCCCATTGCGGTTTGGAGAGCAGGTGATCTCAGCGCCGGTTGGTAGCAACGCCGTAAATTCTTGCACATGTTCCCCAATTGTGCCCATCCGGTAATTGTTTTTACCATGGATATTCATGCCCAGGCAACCGCCCAGGGTGGTTGCCATGGTGCCTGATACCACTGGCGGCCACCAGCCATCTGGTAGAACAATGTTCCAGAGTTTTTCCAGGGTTACCCCGGGTTCTGCTGTAATCAGGCCGCTATCCTGGTTCCAATCCAGGATTTTATTCATCTTGGTCAAATCCATCACAATGCCTGCGCCGTTCAAAGCTGCATCATTGTAAGATCGTCCGGCACCCCGCAGGCAAATTTTCAAACCGCTTTGCTTGGCAAATTTAAAAATTGCCTCGATTTCATCCTTGTTTTCAGGTTGATAGAGATAGGATGCCGCACGCAGGGAATGTCCGAAATTTTCCAGGTAAGTGAGACGTTCGTAAGGAAGTTGGTTGCTTGCCATAATGTGTAACAACAGCCTTTCAGGATCTGCCCACCAGGCTAAGTTGAAGAAAGCGGCTGGCGCGGTGGCAGTAATCCTTTCTGTGGGTCTTGCTAAAATGACAGTCGTCGAAAGATGACTGATGGAATATGTTTGATAATCAGCATGATCAAACCCCAACGACCCAGGGTATAGATCGTTTGCCGGCGAGATTTCATCGCTTTGAAAATATCGCTTGCCGCCTGTTCGGGCGAAACCACCCAGAACGTGCGTGGAGAACTCTTCAGCATATCGGTATCCATAAAGCCAGGCTTCACGGTTAGCACATGTACGCCATGTCTGGTGAGTCGGTTACGCAGCGCTTCAAGGTAAGTGGCCATGGCCGCCTTGGAAGCGTTATATCCTGGGTTACCCACTCTGCCACGGTCGGCAGCCACAGATGAAATTCCAACGATCTGCCCACTGCCCAATGCCTGGAAGATGGGCGCGACCGCGTTAAACCAGGCCATCGCGCCCAGGGCGTTGACTTCCATCATTTGCCGGTCTTTTTCGAATTCATAGGTAGTTGGCGTAGTGGGTAGTAAAATACCTGCATTGTAAATAAACAAATCCAAGCCACCAAGGTCAGCCATGATTTTTTGCATCAAAGCCGGGACTTCTCCGTAGCTGGTTGCATCGTGTACATATGGTAACGCCACTATCGCCCCATTGGCTGTATTGATTTCGGTACAAATCGCGTTTAGCAGGTCGGGATTTCGATCAATAAGCCCGAGATGATATCCTTTGGTAGCCAGGTGCCGGGCGAGTGCCGCACCTAGCCCCCTTGCAGAACCGATGATGATCGCTCTCTGGCGTGGTAAAAGCGGCGTAGCCGCGGGTACTTTATTGGCAGGCATGCTTTGCTCCATGATATTGGTCATTAGTTTATTCATTTTAACATACTCTTGTGAACACTTTCACGTTATAAAATAATATATCGGTTCGTCAACTCTTTTATTTACTTATGGATAAATACCGACAGGACCTCATACAGGCAGCGCGTCATAAGCTGGAACGGGCTCACTATTCAGTTGAACAGCGCGAGTTAATTTTACGCACCCTGGACTTACTCCTGGATTTAGCTCACGCCGATGAGCGCACCGAGGAAAACGCCCGTTCTACTTCTCGCCTTTTTGCCAATATCACCAATCATCACAACCTGCTGGCAATCATCCATGAGCAGGGCGACGAGTTGAATTCGCTTAAACGGATCACTTTTAACCTTACCTCAAGCCTGCAAATGCAGGTAATCTTGGATGCTATTGCCACTGAAGCGCTGCGCCTGATCAAGAACGCCCGGGATGTGCATATCTTTTTATACCAGGATGGACAGTTGCAGTTTGCCTCCTCGCTCGATTCTGAAGGAAATCACAGCCGATCCTACACCACGCCCCGTCGCAATGGCCTCACCCAAACGGTTGTTCAAACCCGTCAGGTGATTGTGGTGGAGGATATCTCCAGGCATCCGCTTTTTCATAACGCTCCCCCGGGTTGGACCGGCGGTATCGTCGGCATTCCGCTCCTGCTGGGTGGCAATGTCGTCGGCGTTATGAACATGACGCGCTGGTCGAGTGATGGCTTCGATCCCTCCGAGTTGCGCTTGTTGGGGTTGCTTGCCGATCAGGCCGCCCTGGCAATCATGAATGCCAGGTTGCATAGCCAGGTATCCAACCTGGCGATGAGTGACGCATTGACCGGGCTACCCAACCGCCGCGCTTTGGACGCCCGCCTGGAAGAAGATGTCATTCGTTCCACACGCTACCACCACGAGTTCGCGGTCTTATTAATGGATCTGGATGGTTTTAAAGCGATCAACGATACCTATGGGCACTCCACCGGAGATGACGTTCTGCGTCAATATGCCCAGTTCATGCTTAAACAGCCTCGCGCCAGTGATTTTTTAGCCCGTTATGGTGGTGATGAACTACTGATGATCCTCCCAGAAACAAACCTGCAATCGGCACTGTTGGTGGCTGAACACATTCGCAAGCGCATGTCGGCTTTTGAAGTCACTCTGCCGGATGGCACCACGCGTGCCCTGGGGATTTCCGGCGGAATTTCCATCTTCCCCGATCATGCTGTCTCCGCATCCGATTTGCTGCGTGCAGCCGATGAAGCACTGTACCATGCCAAGCGTACCTCGCGCGGTAGTTTTATTGTGGCCGATCCGGGTGGTGAGCTGTATACCAGCCCGGAGAAGGATCCACAATTGCCCTGATTAGCGCTTGTTCACTGTAGTTTGAACCTACATATCCGCCCGCCTTTCTATCATCACTGGAGGAAATCATGCCCAAAAAAGTCAAACTCATCCTGAACCCGATGGCTGATATGGGGGCAGCCTGGCGCATCGCCAATGACTTGCGTCCGATCATCAACGAGTATGGCGCAGCTGATTGGAGTGGCACTGTCTACCCAACCCATGCCACTGAACTAGCCCGTCAGGCCGGGTTGGATGGTTACGATATGGTGATTGCTCTTGGTGGCGATGGTACCGTGCATGAGGTGATCAACGGCCTTATGCAGGTGCCTGCTGAAACCAGGCCTGTCCTGGGTGTTGTGCCTGTTGGTTCGGGGAATGATTTTGCCCACGCCATCTCCATTCCCGCTGCGCCCGATCGCGCTCTGCTGCATGCCCTTAATGGTCAGTCGTCCCCGGTGGATATCGGCCTGATGACCGATGAAAATGGTCGCCAGGAATATTTTGATAACACCGTCGGCATTGGTTTTGACGCTGTAGTCACCATCCGCTCGCATAAGTTACCGGTGGTGCGTGGTTTTTTAATGTATCTCACCGCCGTCATCCAGACCATCTTGCTGAATCACGATCCTTCGCTTATGAAGGTTGAGACCGAGGCCGGTGCTTGGGAAGAAACTGCACTCATGTTCACACTGTGCAATGGTGGTCGTGAGGGCGGTGGTTTTATGATTGACCCAAAAGCTAAAAATAATGATGGCGAAATGAGTTATGCCATGGTTCGTAAATGCAGCCGGCTGGCCATGTTCCGCCTGATCCCCGAATTTATGAATGGGACCCACATGCGTTTCCCGCAAATTAAGATGGGTACCTGCACTTCACTCTCCATCCAGGCAGATCGTCCAATGTACATCCATGCCGATGGCGAAATATTCACCAGCTTTGGAAGTAATTTAAAAGCTGTCCGCTTTGAAACCCTGCCTTCCGCCTTGCGCGTCGTGTGCGGATAATTATCTCAATCACCCCATGCCCAATCTTGCCCAAACCCTGCCATCCAATGATATCGGTTTCCTGCGTATCGTCGCCTCACTTTGGGGGATCGAGCTGGTTTCCTCCGATCCCGCTGAGGCTGCCGTCGAATTAGCAGAAAGCCTGTGTGACGCGGAACTGCTCGAAGAAGTGGTCTCCACCTTGCCAAAGGATGGCCGTTCAGCCCTGATGGCTCTTGCCAACGAAAATGGTCGCATACCATGGGTGATATTTGCCCGCCGTTTCGGCGATCTACGCGAGATGGGGTCAGGCAAGCGTGATCGGGAACAACCGCACCTCCGCCCGTCCTCGGCCGCTGAGGTGCTATGGTATCGTGGTTTACTCGCAAAAGCGTTCTTCAACGGGGATAAAGGCCCCCAGGAATTTGCTTTTATCCCGGATGATTTATTTATGGCACTTGATTTTGCCGGGTTGATCACCGAGCCAGTGCGCGAGGATCTTCCCGCCAGTCCGGATCCGAATGATTATGTTGATGAACCTCACCAGTCTGAAAAATCTGTTCAGCGCGAAAAGCAGGTTCAGTCCCAGGACGGCGAGCTGATCGGCCGGCCTGCTTCACCGGTTGAAAAAGTGGATACCATTCCCGCTGGGGACGGCATCCTGGATGATGCTTGTAGTCTGTTGGCTGCTTTGCGCATGGGTATGGAGCCGCCCGCAGGCCGTGTTCCGCTGCCCATCCTGCGAGAATTTTTGCAGGTCGCCGGTTTGCTTGGTCCAGCCGGACTGAACCCGGAGGCGGTTAAAGCATTTCTCGAATCTCCTCGTGAGAAGGCTCTGGCCTTCTTGCAGGAAAGCTGGCAGACCAGCGAAAGTTTCAACGAACTACGCCAGTTAGACGGCCTGGCTTTTGAAGGCGCCTGGACCAACCAACCGCTGGTGACCCGCGAATTTCTAATTAACTTACTTGACCCCATCCCTGATGGGCAGTGGTGGAGCCTGCCGGCCTTCGTACGCGATGTGAAATCCCGTTTTCCCGATTTTCAACGTCCGGCCGGCGATTACGATTCCTGGTTTATCCGCCGCGCATCCGATGGGCAGTTCCTGCGTGGTTTTACCACCTGGGACGAGGTGGATGGTGCCCTGGTTCGTCACCTGCTTGTTGGCCCCCTGCACTGGTTAGGATTATTAGATTTGGCTGCTCCTGGTCCTGGTGCGGCCCCTTCAGCGTTTCGCACACCACCTGTACCGGCTCACAATCTCGAAACCGGCAAAATTACGGTCACTTCGCAGGGTCGCATCATCCTTCCTCACCTGGTGCCCCGTGCTGTTCGCTACCAGGTCGCCCGTTTTTGTGAGTGGGATGCTCCCAAGGATCAGGAATATTCGTATCATGTCAGTGCTGGTTCTCTCAAGCGTGCGCGAGAACAAAACCTGAAACCCGAACATTTATTGACCTTGCTGCGAAAACACTGTGCGGCTCCTATCCCCCCCGCCTTTACCCGGGCACTGCAGCGCTGGGACCAAAACGGTACTGAAGCGCGCGTGGAAAACCTGGTTGTGCTAAAAGTCTCCCGTCCCGAAGTTCTCAACGAGCTGCGTGCATCCAAGGCCGGGCGTTTCTTGGGCGAGATTCTCGGTCCCACCACTGTTGTGATTCAACCTGGCGCTCAGGCCCGGGTGGCTGCAGCCCTCGCGGAGTTGGGTATCCTGGCTGAGGGTCAGGTACTTGAGTAGTAGAATAATTATAGGTCTTTACCCAATCGTTATTCTCAGGAGAAACGAATGTCGAAAACAGCATGGATTACGCAAGAACTGGATGCACTCAAGCAGGCCGGTCTTTACAATCGTATTCGAACCATAGAATCCCCACAAGGCGCCTGGCTGCAAGTGGATGGCCGGCGGGTGCTCAACTTTTGTTCCAATAATTACCTTGGTTTGGCCAATCACCCAGATATTGTTGCTGCTGCTCAAAAAGCCATTGGTCAGATGGGCGTTGGCCCAGCTGCGGTGCGTTCCATTGCTGGAACGATGAACCTGCATGTTGAGTTGGAAAAAAGGCTCGCGGCTTTCAAGGGTGTCGAATCGGCCATCACCTTCCAGAGTGGTTTTACCGCCAATCTTGCCACCATCCCTGCCCTGGTTGGCAAGGAGGATGTCATCTTCTCAGACCGGCTCAACCATGCCAGTATTATCGATGGCTGCCGGCTTTCAGGTGCAAAAATCATTGCCTATGAGCATAACGATCCAGCATCGCTAGAAGAACAGATCAAAGCCAACCTATCTCAATTCCGGCGTGCGCTGGTTGTCACCGATGGAGTCTTTAGTATGGATGGCGACATCGCCCCGCTTCCTGATATTTACAAGGTGGCAAGCAAGTACGATATTCTGCTCATGGTGGACGATGCGCATGGGGAAGGGGTGCTTGGAAAGGGCGGCCGCGGTATCGTCGATCACTTTGGCTTGCACGGTAAAGTGGATGTGGAAGTCGGCACAATGTCCAAGGCCTTTGGGGTGATGGGCGGTGTGGTCGCTGGAAACGCCGTCATCATCGAATGGCTGCGACAGCGTGGCCGGCCCTTCCTTTTCTCATCCGCGGTTACAGTCCCTGATGCTGCCGCCTGCATTGCGGCCCTCGACCTGCTGGAGGATTCCACCCAATTGGTCGATCGTCTGTGGAGCAATGCCGCCTACTTCAAACAGGGCATGAAATCGTTTGGTTTTAATACCGGTGTAAGCGAAACGCCCATCACACCCGTTATGCTTGGCGAGGCACCGCTTGCTCAGCAGTTCAGCCGGGAATTATTTGAGGCTGGTGTGTTTGCTATGGCGCTTGGTTTTCCCACCGTTCCACAGGGCAAGGCGCGCATCCGTGTCATGATTTCAGCCGCCCATTCCACCGCTGACCTGGATATGGGGCTGGAGGCATTCAAGACAGTTGGCAAAAAGCTTGGAGTTATCTAACAACTGGGCTTAAATTTGCGCTGGCGCAACGACATTCGTGACTGGATGCCGTAAAATACCTATGAAAGGATAATTCACTCATGTCTACCGCTCCAAAAGCCGAAATACTCGAACTCGCCCAAATGGCCACCTACCAGGATGGCTCGATCGTCAGCCGCCAGATAACAAAAGCTGAAGCAGGCAATGTCACCTTATTTGCCTTTGATGCCGGGCAGGAACTGAGCGAACACACCGCCCCGTTCGATGCTCTCGTTCATATTCTGGATGGGCAGGCGGAAATCTATATTTCCGGCCAGCTCTATCAGCTGGAAACAGGCCAGGCCATCATCCTACCAGCCGGACAACCTCACGCGCTAAAAGCACTGCAAAAATTCAAGATGCTTCTGACCATGATCCGCGCCTGACAAAAAAAGACTTCCCTTCGGGGAAGTTCTTTTTTTGTCAGTGATTTTGTGTTGAGGACTGGGTTGGCCAATCGAAATTGTTACGCACCGCCGGGGGCTTGGGCCTGTGTTTTGCCTTTTTGCTCTCTCAGCATCCGTATCGAGAAGAAAATCGGAATACCAGCCAACATTGCGCTGATTACGGCCACTAACGTGTAACCCAGCGAAGCAAAAACAATCCCCGAACTTAAGCTGGCACTGGCCGAAGCGAACCCCACCAGCAGGTCATTTATTCCCTGTGTTCGGGCACGTTCTGCGGGTGAAAGTTGATCCGCCAGCAGGGTGGATCCGCCTACGAAGCAAAAATTCCAGCCCAGGCCCAGCAAAAACAGTGAAACCGATAATGGCAGCACATCTGGTGAAATAGGCGCCGTCAGGCAGGAGAGCACCAACACTAACGCACCCACCAAAATCACCTGCGCGCGCCCCCACTTATCCGCCAGCCACCCCGAAACAACCGAAAAGGCATACATGCCAAAAGTGTGAGCTGAGATCACGGTGGATATATCACTCAGCATGTGGTTGTGGTTTTTCATGTGCAGCGATGTGATTACCATCACCGCTACCATCACGACCTGGCCCAAAATCATCGCCATTAATGCGGTAAATGCCTTCGGTTGGCGTAGAATTTCCCAGGCTGAGCGTGCCGTATCCAGTCCGCCGCTTTCAGGGTAAAGTTTCGCCAATTCCCGCCCCACCTCGCGCGGGTCTGGGCGCAGTGCGATTGCCACGATGATCATAGCCAGGACAAACAGCCCGAGGGTAATTATGAAGGCTCCCGAAAGCTCATCCATACCATAGGATTTTGCCAGTACGCCTGCCGGTCCGATAATCAAAGGGCCAAACACCGAACCAAATGTACCACCCAGAACAACGCTTGCCAGAGCTTTGCCGCGCTTCTCTGGCGGATTTACTTCCGCAGCGGCGAAACGGCCCAAGACAACCGCTGCGTTGGCCATGCCCATCAGCGCCATACCGGCTAGGAACCCGAGCAGGTTGCCCGCATTGGTTGAGATGATCGCCAGGAATGCCCCGGCTGCACCGGTAAATAAGCCGATCGTGATGCCAACACGCCGGCCATATTTCTCCATTACATATCCCCAGGCCGATGCTGCCAGTGCGCTGCCTAACAGGTAGCAGGCCGAAGGCACTCCGGCCCATGCCGGGCTGCCGCCCAACCGCGCCCCAAGGATCGAGCTGATCGTTGCCACAGCGATAAAACCGGCTGATGCCAGGCTTTGCGCCAAAAATAATACAAAGGTGATCTTGCGGGCGACCTTGGAAAAATCCTGCATGTGTCGTGCCCTCCGTTAGGCAATGGGGCTGATTATACGTTACTGGAATACCAATCAGCACATCAAAAAAGCGTTCTGCTTTGGCAGAACGCTTTTTTGATGATGGATGTGAAATGGATATTATTTGCTTCGCGAGCGTGTGGCTACGTCGAAAACGACCGCTAGCACCAGCACAGCGCCGCGCACAATATATTGCAGCGAAATATCGATGCCCATCAGGTTCATGCCGCCGGTTAGCGACATCATCACCAGAACAGAAAAGGGAGCAGCGTTTTATTCGACGCCACTCCCTTTCGTACTTTATTTCTTCCCAAACGTCATGCGTTTGAGCAGGTTGTCTTTGATAAAGAACTGGTGAAACATCGCTGCGCCAAAGTGCAGCAGGATGAGAAGCAGCAGCAGGGCCCATATCAACCCGTGAATCCGACCCAATCCAATCGAGGGGACTAACCCGGCCGCGGAGCCGAACAGCAGTCGCAGCTCATCGTTGTCACGGGCAAGCAGAATGCCGGTGAGCGGCATGCCAATCGCAAGAATATACAACGCCCAATGAGTTAACTCACCAATCTTGTTCAAGAAGGCGTTGCCGGTGTCAGCCCAGCTGGGGTGCTTGGTTTTAAGGCGGACGACCAGGCGTGCGAACATCAAAACCAGGATCGTGATTCCCAGGCTCATGTGGAAATTGATGATCGGAATGCCGCCCGGTCCTGTTCCACCGTCTTCTGAAGCTCCGCCCAGTACAACGTTTGCGAATATCAACAAAGCGATTGCCCAGTGCAGCGCTACCAGTGCGGGGTGATATTTTTGAGGGGTTTGTGGTGCAACTTTTTTCATAATTACTCCTAGTAGAATTGTTTCCCATTATTATAGAAAACAAAGATTAATACAAAATGACAATTTTGGTCTATGTTATCTTGATTGTATCATTCAGACAATTTTTTGGATTGCTTTATTGTGAGGGAATATCACCTGTTGTAAATTTACCTGGCATTGAATATTAAAAAAATGTCCACGAGCTATTTTACAATCACCCAGGAACCCCGTAAATTAAATGCAATTTTCCCAGCCGGTAATGATGGTTGGCACAATAACCAATCACCTTACAGTGAGTGGTTATTGTGCATTCCCGGCTGGCAAAAGCCAGATCAACCCAAATAAGCTATAATTTATTTATTCTCATTGCGTAGAGGAATTCCCATGTTAAACGCAGGTGAAAAGAACGGCGAAAGAAAAACAATAGGCGTTTTTACCTCGCGGCTCGGGAAACTCTCGGGACCGGAATTTATCGCGGGTGTCATCGATGCTGCCGAAGAAAAAGATCACAATCTGATTTGTTTCGTGGGTGGCAAACCCGTTGCTGTTGAAACCCCTGATAACCCCATCCCATCTTATGGTTTATATGATATTGCCCGTACCCGTCAGTTGGCTGGCCTAATCGTATCAAGTGACTTGGGTTACGAATTGGATTCTGATGGGATCAAGCGCTTTCTTCACAATTATTCTCACCTGCCCATGATCGCAAATGCTTGCCAGGTCATAGGGGTTCCCAACCTGGTATGTGATAATTTGCGTGGAATGCGCATGGCCCTCGCCCACCTGTTTGATGCTCATGCCTTTACCAGGGTTGCCTTTATTTGTGGACCAGCAAATCATCCTGAAGCTGAGGAGCGTTTGATTGCCTATCAACTCGAGCTGAGTGAGCGCGGCTTGCCATTTGATGCCAACCTTGTTGTTCCAGGAGATTTCAGCACCGAAAGCGGGCGTGCCGCTATCGCCATCCTTTTGGATGAACGCAAACTGCGTCCCCAGGCGATTGCCGCTGCCAACGATAACATGGCGATCGGAGCTTACGAAGCCTTGCAATTACGTGGTATCCAGGTCCCCGGGGAAATTGCCCTGACCGGTTTCGATGATATCTCCGAAGCTCGCTCCCTCGGCGTGCCACTTACCACCGTCAGTCAACCTTTCTACGCGATGGGGCAGCGCTCGGTGGATATGTTGCTGCGTCGACTTGATGGCGGTACTTCCCCCGTCCGGTTTGTCATGCCCACCCGTTTGCAAGTTCGATGCACCTGTGGCTGTCTCCCCATGAGCGTACAAGCTGTAATTGGAAAAGAAATCGCTGTGGATACCCTCCAAAACCAGGGTCCGACGATTGCCCCCAGGCTGATTCCGGACCTTTTGGCAGCTGTTGATCTCCCCGCGGAGGATCCGCGTGCTGGTTTCTTTGAACAATCTGGCGAGCGGCTCTGGCAGGCCTTGCAGACTGTCCTGCACGAGCAACAGGATGCCGCTCTCTTTTTCTCCAGCCTGGAGGCCTTTTTCCTCGGTCTTGCACGATATTCGGATGATCTCTCTCTCTGGCATCTCATGGTTTCCATCTTGCGTCGGTACGCGCTTGTCGCTACTCCGGATCTTCAATCGATTCGGCGGGCTGAGGACCTATTTCAACAGACTCGTATATTAACAATAGAATTTTTCCAAAGACAGCAATCTATCAAGCGCTTGCGTCTGGTGGAGCAGGAAGAAATATTGCAACAGTTTAGTTCAGCGCTCGCCTCTGTTATGAGCCTGGAGGAAATCGGTTCGGCTGTTGGGCAACACTTCCCGCGTATGGGGATTTCCCGCATGTATGTCATGCTCTACTCGAGCACCATCACTCCTGAGACCACCCTTGTTCCGCCATCCGATAACTATCACCTGGTCATGCAATACGATGAGCAGGGCTTCCAGATTCCTGTTGATCGTCCCAAGTGGGCCACAGGTTACCTGATCCCCCGTGGCAAGACCCCTGAGAATCGTCGCTATTCCGCTATCGTGATGCCCCTGTCACTGGCCCGCAAGGGTTTCGGATTCCTCTGGATCGAGATGAACGCGAGGGACGCGGAAGTCTATATCCGCTTGCGCAACCTGATCAGTGCCGCGCTCTTCCGGACATCGCTGGTTGAGCAACGCGCCTTAATGCAGAAACAGGTGGAACATCTTCTGCAAGAATCTCAACTCAGGGAAATGGAGCTGGCCATTGCCAATGAGACCGCCGAAAGAACTGCCGAAGAAAACGCACGGTTGTACTCCAGCGAATTGGAGCGTCGCGAGGCTGCCGAAAATCTGTCCAAAGTAGCCCGCAGCCTTTCTACCATTTTAAGATTGGATGAACTGCCTGGTCAGCTGCTCGAACAGCTCGCTAACCTGCTGCCCTATGAACGCGGTGCTTTGCTGGTTGAATCACCTGATGGCGCGGCTCATATCGTTGCATACCAGGGCTTCCCTGAACATGCCGGCGAAGTTGATCTGCTCCCACTGGTCGATGGTAACGGTGCTTATGCGCGCATCGTTCAGTCTGGCGAGCCGATTATCATTGACGATGTCACCGCTGACCCTGCCTGGCAAACTACTGATTGGTTGCCGCTCAATCATGCCTGGATGGGCGTTCCGCTTTTTGCCAAGAACCGGGTGATCGGCATGCTTGCTCTCACTCGCCAGGAAGCGGGCGCGTTTTCACATGATGAACTTATCCAGGTCATGACTTTTGGTTTGCAGGCTGCCATCTCGCTTGAAAATGCCCGCCTGTATGACGAAGTGACCCGTTTTAATGAATCCCTCGAACGTGTCGTTGCCGAGCGTGTTGAAGAGCTGCGTCTGGCTTACAACAAGCTTGAACAGCTTGATAAGAATAAGACCTCATTCATTCAGGTCACCGCCCATGAATTGCGCACACCGCTAACAGTGATGAAAGGCTACCTCGGCATGCTAAAGGGAATGCCGGAGATTCAATCGAATGAGATGATCGCTCAGGCGGTCGGTGGGGTTCTCAAAGGCAGTGATCGTTTGCACCTGATTGTCAACTCAATGTTGGATGTAGCCCGTTTGGAAAACCAGGTTATTACACCCAGCATCGGAACAGTGATTATCTCCATGCTCTTTCAGCAGGTGGAGAAGGAATATAAAAACGATCTACAGGAGCGTAATATCAAGCTGGTTTATGAGGCCGGCGTGGGCAGCCTGCCTTTCGTAAAGGCCGATCCCGAATTGTTGCAGAAAGCCCTGGATGCTGTTTTTGTCAATGCCATTAAATACACACCCGATGGTGGCAGCATTAGCCTGGGTGGGCGCGAAGTACTCGATGACCAACTAGGTCCCTGTCTCGATTTCCATGTCCGTGATACTGGCATAGGTATTGATCCTGCCAATCACCAGATCGTTTTTGAGAAATTATTTCAATTAGGGAAAGTGGAATTGCATTCCTCCGGGCGCACCAAGTTTAAAGGTGGCGGTCCCGGGTTGGGATTGGCGATCGCCGCCGCCATTATCAAGGCGCATCGCGGGAAAATCTGGGTTGAGAGCCCCGCTTATGACGAACAGACTATGCCGGGCAGTACGTTCTTCATTCGACTACCCATGGCAAAGCCCTGAGATTATTCATTCATCCTGTGCGTACAGGTTGGCGTTAATATTCCGCCAGTGGTTCCCCGGCCTGTGCTGCACCGGCGCCCACCCATAGCCGCATTTCATCTGCCGATATCCGGCAGACCAACCTTGCTTTTACATCCTTGTTTGCATAAGCCGACTCTCCCCCCAGCTTTGATTCCATCATTCTCATAATACCCCGCAGCGGGTCTGTCGACTCGCCTATGACTTTCAGCATACGCCCGCTGCGTTTCATTCGGGTTTCATTCCAAGCCCTGCTTTCGGTGTTGCTCAGCTCTTCCTGCCCCACCGGGCTATCCAGGTCGCGTACTGCGTTGGTCTGAAACAAGAAACAGCCTTTGTTGGCACCTAACTGCCCCCAGCCTGTCTGGCCATTGGCAAATTCCAGTTTCCCCACCCGCACCTGCCCGGCCTGGCGCGAAACAGCCGTGAGCGCATACCCGCCCTGGAAAGGTCCCAGCGCTTTTGCCAGTTTTTCAAGATCGGCGCGCTTGCCCAGATACAGGCTTAGCCAGGCCAGCGTATTGGGTAGCAGGGCAGCTTCATGCTCCATCGGGCGGATGTGCAAGGTGTCTATTGCCTGTACGTAATCATTTACTTGCCAGCCAAAAGTTGGCCCAGGTAACAAATCAGGGTAGATAAAACCGCGGGTTATTTGTCCATCTGCGCCTGGGTAGCTGAAGATACGCAGTTTATCAAAGCGCTGACCTGCGAATTCCTCATAATCTTCTTCTGTGTGCCATAAAATCGCCGCCCCGTTCTCATCGCGCAGCACCCCGGTTTGGCAGCCTACATCATCTGCCTGCAGCAGGGTGGCCAGATCTTCCGCTTCCACTGGCAATGCATCCACCTGCTCTGGGAGCCAGGCATGTTGAAAAGCCTCCAGGTCTGCGCCGAGAGACCAGGTCGACATGCATGCGCAGTACATCTCAACCGCCTCGCGTACCTCCCTGTCCAACCCTGGTCGTTTTAATCGTTCATTCAATGCACGACGGTGCCGGCGTGCTTGCCTGATTTGTTGGCTGCATTTCTCCTGGTCTCCAAGGTCCGCCAGCCTTTTCTCCAGGAACTTGTGAATCTGCCCGCGTGCATCTTCGCCCAGCCGGCGGTGGGCTTGGCTGGTTTCCAGTTCTCTGCAGTCCAGGTGCTGGATTGGCCCGAGCTGTGTTTTAAATTCCCGGATCAAGCTTTCTTCATTGCCTGGCATCGTTTATGATATTGACTCGCGAAAATCGTAGATTCCATCTCGCAGCGCCCACTTTTTTCCACAACCCGGGCAGGCGAGGTGATCTCCGTTGTCCTGTAGTGGGTGGGTGGCACATTCAGGGCAGCAGAAGAGATCCACCATTTTACCGGTTGCACCACTGCCCGTGCCTGAGAGTTGTGACCGTACGAATACACTGGGTGTCAACTGGAAGAGCGCACCGCTTGGTTGGAACCACCCATCCAGGCCCGCAAGCAGCCCTGCGGGCAAAGTTCGCTTAAGAAAACCCATCCGAAAATGAGATACCGTCAGTACTTTTTGCACATCAAAACCCAACTCCGCCAGCCAGCCACGGATGGCCTTTGGATGGAAGTCAAAATTTAGGGCTGCGAATTCGACCGGTTCCAGGCTGAATGGGCTCCAACTCTGTCTGCCCAACCAGTATCGCAAAATAGCCTTCAGGTTAAGCTTATTCGCATATTCCAGAATAAATGTCGCCCCAGGACCCAATACCCTGCGTACCTGTGCCAGCGCCTTTGGCGCTTCGGCCATGTGGTGCAGGGTACGGATCATGGTTGCGCCATCGAATATCCCATCGATGAATGGTAGCTTATAAATATCCGCTGCAACATAGATATATCGCTCTGAGCTGCCCAGCCTGGCGCGTGCCTGTTGAAGTTGCGTGCGAGAATAATCCAGCAGCACGATACGCTCATAGCCCTGGTAACGAGGAGTGTTTCTCCCGGCACCGGCGCCTAACTCCAGCAGCAAGCGTCCACCTGCAGGCAACAGCCGTTTTAGCGCGATTGCTTCCGCACGGTCTTCATATTGTCGCCCGCCCTGCTCCCAAAAAGAGGTCTGGTAATCCGAGCCTTCATAATCACAAACTGGAGGTGTAGTCATTTCATCATCCGCTAATTTAAATGGGTTAAAAAAAGAATAGCCGGGTTATTTTACCCGACTATTCTGCTTCCATCATTCCCTGCTTTTATCTAGCGCCCGATAGCCCGGTAGGTGAAGCCCAACCGGCGCATGTTGCCCGGATCATAGATATTGCGCCCATCGTAAATGACGGGTGATTTGAGCAGTGTCTTCAATTTTTCCAGGTCGAGCTGCTTGAACTCGTTCCATTCGGTAATCACCATGATCGCGTCGCAACCATCGGCCATGCTGTATGGATTATCGAACATCTCCACTGCTGGCAAAATGCCGCGTGCAACATTCATGGCAACCGGGTCGTACCCGCGTACAAGCGCGCCTGCGGTGTTTAGTTCCTGGGCAATGTCGATTGCAGGTGCGTCGCGCATGTCATCCGTGTTTGGTTTAAAGGCCAACCCGAGCAAGCCGATGGTCTTTCCATTCAACGAACCGCCCAGCATGGCTTTGGTATGTTCCACGGCCGTCTTGCGGCGTTCGTAGTTTACTTCCATCACCGTGTTGAGAATGCGTGGATCCAGACCGGCTTCTTCTGCCATGTAGGCCAGCGCCAGCACATCCTTGGGAAAGCAGGAGCCGCCCCATCCAAGACCTGCGTCCAGGAAGTGCCGCCCAATGCGTGCGTCATACCCCATACCGGCTGCCACTTCCTTCACATCTGCCCCGAGTGCTTCGCAAATATTGGCGATTTCGTTGATAAATGAAATCTTGGTGGCCAAAAATGCATTTGAGGCATACTTGATCATTTCAGCGGTGCGTAAATCAGTAATGACGATCGGTGCGCGCAGCGCCAGGTGTAATTGAGCCACCTTGTTGGCGGCTTCCTTGTCAGTAGAGCCGAGCACCGTGCGGTGTGGCTGACTGAAATCACCGATGGCTGAGCCTTCGCGCAAGAATTCAGGGCAAGAAACTACCGCAAAATCGATTGGGGTTTTCTGGGAGCGTTTGACGATGTCCGCAACCCAATCGCCAGTACCCACGGGGACGGTCGATTTGTTGATAATGATTAAAGGCGCGGTCATGTTTTCTGCGATCGATTTGGCTGCCGCAGCTACATACTGTAGATCGGCTTCACCACTTACTGCCGAGGGTGTGCCCACGGCGATAAAGGCAAATTCGGTGCCATTGACCGCTTCGGCGTAATCGGTGGTGAAGGACAGCCGCCCGGCTTTTACGTTACGGTTGACCAACTCTTCCAACCCGGGTTCATAGATTGGCATGATCCCTTTTTTTAGATTGGCAACGCGTTGCTCATTAACATCCAGTGCAATCACCCGGTTGCCCAGGTCCGCAAAACATGCGCCGGTGACGATGCCGACATAACCAACGCCGATAACACAAATTTGTTTCATTTTATTTCCTCGCGAATTAGCATGAGATGATTTTGACTGCCGCCGGTTACCTGTCTTGTTCGACTGACTCTAGCGGGGTTCTTGTTCCAGGCGTTTTATTTTTCTCCTGGTGATAAAGCTATTCTTGGTGTGTATATTGAAATATACCAGAAAAACAGGGGACTAATTTCCTTTAGTTCGTGACAAACATCACAGATATCGTGATTTAGTTTGCAAGCTGTAACCAGGTTACCCCAGAGATTTTTAATGCAGCCAATGCCCCAAACAAAATTATTGCCAACGCAGCACCCAACACGGGTCCGGCTGGATTGCGCTGATCTTCAATGCGAAAATATGGGAATTGTCCTTGCAGCTTAAGCTGGGGTCCGCCAAACCAGGTAAAGATCAACCCGCCAAGCAGCCCACCCAGGTGACCCCAATTGTCAATGCCGGGCGAGAGACCTATCAGAAAATTGACTGCCGCGACGCTGATCACGCTTTGCAGCATTTGCCTGGCTCGGCTGCCAAATAATTCCCGGTTTTGATACAAAAAGACCATCTCTGCGCCCAAGAGCCCAAAGATCGCTGTTGAGGCGCCCAGTTAATTATTCGGAGAACGCTGGAAGGAGAACACGTTTCCTGTGAAAGCCCCAACCAGTTACAAAACCAGGAAACGACCGTGACCAAAGCGCCGTTCCAACCCGGTGCCAATTGAAACCAGGGCATACATATTAAAACCAATATGGAAAATGCTTCCATGCAGCAGCATGGGGGTGATC
>CAIVSQ010000144.1 GCA_903908605.1 uncultured Anaerolineae bacterium | reverse complement strand
GTGGTCGCACCAAGCCAATAATTCGAAATAATATTGATGTTGTGAGCGGACTGGTATGCTCTTCTTCTTCCAGCTCGATGATTTCTTGATCTTCAGCCATTGTGTAACTCCAGAAAATCAGCCCAATGGGCTGGTTTCAATAGATTTATTTACCGTTTCGAGTTCTGATTCGAGTTCTACATCTACACGGGTTTGGATATCGAATATTTTGCGGTAAATCCCGTCTTTAATTTGTACCAGGTTGTCATGTGTACCGATTTGGATGATAGAACCCTTATCCATTACGATAATCAGGTCAGCGTTCATTACTGATTGGATTCTGTGTGCAATAATAAATGTGGTTCGGTTTTCCATCAATCTGACCAGCGCTTCTCGTATTTCAGCTTCTGTTTCCATATCCACAGAAGATGTCGAGTCATCCAAAATGAGAATGCGCGGGTTTTTTAGTAGTGTTCTAGCGATGGTTACGCGTTGTTTTTGGCCACCAGAGAGAGTGACACCTCGTTCTCCGACGATCGTATTGTAACCATCCGGAAAGCCTTGAATGACATCGTGAACTGCTGCGGCAGCAGCTACTTTTTGAATTTCATCATCCGTTACGACTCGGTCTACGCCATAACTAATATTTTCTCGAATTGTTCTGCTAAACAAGAATGGTTCTTGTTCGACAATGCCGATTTGTCTACGTAAATATTCTCGTGGATAGTTCAACAATTCAATCCCATCGAGTAAAATTCTCCCGCTCGTGTAGTCATGAAATCGAGGCAATAAATTTACCAGGGAGGTTTTCCCAGATCCAGTTGAACCGAGTAGAGCTATGGATTGTCCGGATTTTATGCTAAAAGAAATATCGTTTAAAACTAAATTTTCGCCATCTACATATTTAAATGCGACATTTTCAAATACAATATTTCCTTCAGTTGGCTTTGTTGGAACAAAACTGCCATCCTGTAGATTTTCTCTCTCTTGCTTGATGATTTCGATAATTCGACTATAAGAAACCATGCCTGTTGAGGTTTGAACAATTAATCTGCCCAAATTTCTAATTGGCCAAATCAACCAAACTACCAGGCCAACATAAGCAAGGTAAGTACCGACACTGATTTCGCCATTTATGGCCATATATGCAGCAAATATAAAACCGCCTAGCATTTGAAAGCCAAGAACGATGTCTGATAATGGCCAGAATAAGGAATGCATTAATAACAGGGCTTTTCCGCGAATGAATTTTTCCCAATTATCTTTTTCAAATTTGTCTTTTTCGAAATCTTGGCGCGCAAAAGCTTTTACCACACGAACACCCGTCAGGTTTTCCTGCAGGGTAGTAGATAAGGCCGCTTCCTGCTCCTGATATTTTTCATAGCGCTTGGTTACTTGTGTAAAAAACCATAAAGAAACCAGAAGAATGAATGGAATTACGATCACTGATACTAGTCCCAATTTCCAGTTGATCAGTAGAATGGCAACAAAGTTGATGACGAATAGTAGGATGATCCTGCCAACGCCAATTGCTTGCTCACTAAAGAAACGCCTTAAGGCGTCCACGTCCGATGTTACTCTTTCGATCAAATCGCCGGTAGGTGTATTGCTGTGATATGAGAAGCTCAGCCGCTGAATATGGTCAAACAGGAAATTTCTCAACCTCCTGGCGATGTTTTCGGCAGTGTAAGCTGCCCATTTTCCGGAAAGGTAAGCAAATAAACCTTCTACAGTTGCGAGAAGAACAAAACCTGTCGCTATTAAGATAAGGGTAATACCCAAATCATTTCGAAATGATTTGGCGTTCCCACTTACCAGGTCGGCGAAGTATCGAAGCAGTAAAAAAGTAGCTGTTTTGGCTAAGGCCGAAACCGACTGGGCTGCGACAGCACCGCTATAATAAAGATGATACCCAGATAATACTTGCCACAAACCAGTTAGGCGGTTTTTTGAAATTGCTTTTCGAAAGTCAAAGTAGGTTAAATCTTGCGAAGCATTGTTTTTCATTCTAATATCCTAAAAAAATAACCACGGCGCTCGCTTAGCGCCGTGGTTATTAATAAGCCGAAATAAAAAAACTTTCAGGACACAGGCGCGTAAGTATGACTAAAATTGTTGGTTGAGGTTGAATTAGTTCTGTTAGTATAATCAATTGTATCCATAAAGCGCCCATTCCTTTCTTGAGATAATTTATTAAGAATATTTTATCATTGTGCTAAAAATTATGCAAGAACCAATCGTTTTTCTTGACATGAATGGACAACCCCGATATAATAATTTCGCTTAATCTGTAAATAAACCAGTAAACTGGATGCACTCACAAAGGAGAAGTAATGCCACCACAACCAAAGCGTAAACATTCAAAGGGTCGTCGCGATC
>CAIVSQ010000143.1 GCA_903908605.1 uncultured Anaerolineae bacterium | reverse complement strand
GCAAAACCGTCTTTCCAGCAATCCAGAATTACCCAAGCAACTCCTGGTAGACCTGCACGTACTGCAGGGCAGATTTTTGCCAGGAAAAATCCTGTGTCATGCCGTTTTTCTGCACAGCGGTCCAATGCTTTTTATCTGGGAAGAGGTCCAGGGCACGCTGCAAAGTTTCACTAAAAGCGACTGTGGTGGCAGGTTTAAAGAGGAAGCCCGTGCCATTGCGAGGGGATTCACTGACATCCACGATCGTATCCTGCAGGCCACCAGTGGCACGTGCCAACGGCAGACAGCCATAGCGCATGGCCATCATCTGGGCCAGGCCGCAGGGTTCGTAACGCGAAGGCATCAACAGCACATCAGCGCCAGCGTACATGCGGCGCGATAGTTTCGCATCAAACCGGATGGCTGCGCGGACCCGATCTGGGAGGGTGGTTTCAAGGGCGCGGCAGGCTGCTTCGAGACGTGGGTCACCGGTGCCAAGCAGGATAGCCTGCCAGTTCTGGCCAGCCAGCTCGTTCATACTCTCCAAGGCCAGGTCAACCCCTTTTTGCTGATCCATGCGCGAAATAAGGATCAACAAGGGAATGGAGGGGTCGGGGTTAAGAGAAAACTCCTGCGCCAGGGCTTGTTTATTCTGCACACGTTTCTTGAGGGTCGTGACGCTGAAGTTAACCGGCAGGTTTACATCTGTAGCAGGGTCCCAGGCGGACATATCCAGGCCATTTACAATGCCCATCACGCTCTCATGGCGAGATTGCAGGAAGGTTTCGAGCCCGCAACCATAATCCGGCGTAAGGATTTCTTTTGCATAGGTCGAAGAGACCGCGATGATGCGGTCAGCGGTTTGCATGGCCAACGGCAGCGGAAATTTCTTTGCCCACCAGGGTAATAAGGGATCCTGGCTGGCTGGCATATTGAAAAAGTCAAAGGCTGCTTCAGTGCCGGCACCCATAAATGGCAGATTATGCACGCTCAAAATGGAACGGGTACCACTGAAAAACGGATCGGTCTGCTGTATGAGCTTGAGAGCATAAACTGCCAGAGCTGTATGCCAATCATTGGCATGCAGAATATCGGGTTGCCATTCCAACTTTTTGGCCAAGCCAAGTGCCGCCAGCGAGAAGAAGAAAAACTTTACCCCGTCGATGTTGGTGTCGCTGTTATAGATTGGGCCATCGTCCAGGAAAGGGCCGCCGCCAATCAGGTAGGTCGGAACACCATTCAGGTCATACTGGTAAGCCTGGGCCAGCAACGATCCATCTTTGCTGGGCACCTCAAAATCAAACAAGTGCGTGGGTGTGATCTTCTTGCGAAGGGCAGAGTGAAACGGAATCACCAGGCGAGCGTCAAGCGTGTCACCACCGGTCATCTCGGGCGAGAGCATCCTGAGCGTTTGCGGCAGCGAACCGCCAACATCTCCCAGCCCGCCCACTTTCACCAGCGGATCGGCTTCGGATACCAGGAACATTACCTTGATAGTTTTCATATTATCCTTGCTTGCTCGCAGGCCCAGGCATGATTCAGCGCATGGCCTTGATGGAATTGATCAGGCCATTGGTGGAGGAGTCATGCGAATCAACCAGGCCGGGATTATTCAGCTCGGGCAAAATCTTTTTGGCGAGCTGCTTGCCAAGTTCCACTCCCCATTGGTCAAAGGAGTTTACATCCCAAAGGACGCCCTGTGTAAAAATCTTGTGCTCATAAAAAGCAATCAATGAACCCAACACGTAAGGAGTCAGGCGGGGATACAAGAAAGAATTGGTGGGGCGATTACCAGGGAAGGTTTTGGCCGGCACCATTTGTTCCAGCTTCTCACCGGAGTAGCCTTCCTGCAATAATTCAGCGCGGGCTTCTTCGGGGGTCTTGCCTTTCATCAGGGCTTCGGTCTGGGCAAGGTAATTGGAAAGTAAAATCGGGTGATGATCGCCCAACGGGTTCTGACTATTGGCGGCAGCCAGGAAATCACAGGGGATCAACTTGGTACCCTGGTGAATGAGCTGATAGAAAGCGTGCTGCCCGTTGGTGCCGGGCTGGCCCCAAATGACCGGACCGGTCGAGTAATCGATGGCTGTGCCGTCATGAGTAACGCGCTTACCATTGCTCTCCATATCGCCCTGTTGAAAATAGGAGGCAAAATACAGCAGATATTGGTCATAAGGCAGGATGGCGTGAGATTGGGCCTCGAAAAAGTTGTTGTACCAGGCCCCTAACAAGCCCATCAGGACCGGTATATTGGCTTCAAAAGGTGCTTCACGGAAATGCAGGTCGGCCGCGTGTGCCCCCGCCAGCAGATCTTCAAAGACTTCCATGCCCAGGTACAAGGCAATCGAGAGACCAATGGCCGACCAGAGTGAGTAACGTCCGCCGACCCAGTCCCAGAAACCGAACATGTTACGGGGATCAATCCCAAAAGCGCTGACTGCCTTGGTATTGGTGGACATGGCAACAAAATGGCGAGCGATGGCGGCCTGGTCATTGGCCTTTGCGAGGAACCAGGCGCGCGCCGAATTGGCATTAGCCATGGTTTCCTGGGTGGTGAAGGTCTTGGATGCCACCAGGAAAAGCACTGTCTCTGCATCCAGGTCTTTGAGGGTTTCCACCAGGTCGCTGCTATCTACATTCGAGACAAAATGAACGCGCAGAGCAGCAGAAGAGTACGGCTTGAGTGCTTCGCAGACCATCTTCGGGCCGAGGTCGGATCCACCGATGCCAATATTGACCACATCGGTGATGCGCTTGCCGGTGTAGCCTTTCCAGTCACCCGCGCGCACAGAGTCGCTGAACTCACGCATGTGAGCCAGCACCTGATTGATCTCGGGCATCACATCCAACCCATCCACCAGCACTGGCTGGTTGGAACGATTGCGCAAGGCGGTGTGCAGCACGGCGCGATTCTCAGTATTATTGATCTTCGCCCCGTTGAACATGGATTCAATCGCCTGATTCAGACCAGCCTGCCTGGCCAGGTCACACAGCAGCCGGATGGTTTCCTGTGTGACACGATTCTTGGAGTAATCAAACAGGATATCACCCTGGTGAATTGAAAAATGAGAAAACCGACCAGGTTCCTGCGCAAACAAATCGCGCATGTGCATCCTGGCGATGGTCTGCTGATGTTCCCGTAATGCCTGCCATGCGGGGGATTGATCAATGGTTGTCATGCCGGTCTTTTCTACTCTGCTTTCTTGTGACTAACGGTACTTCCACTCGAGATTTCGAGGGATGTGTAATCGGATGGTTTGGTGGAAGGGTCAATACGGCAGTTGCGCCCAATGACAGCTCCAGCCGGGATATTGGCCATTTTCCCGACAATAGTGATGCCGGAGTTGATATTGGCAGGTTCGAGCTGGTTGGCTGTGTTGTCTTTTCCTGCGCCAACCTGGGCATTTGCGCCTACTTCAATACCCTTATCCAGCACGCAGGAATTAACTGTAGCACCTGCACGGATGATTGTGTCATTCATGATGACTGAATCACGCACAACTGCGCCTTTCTCCACGCGCACGCCTGGTGAGAGGATACTATTAATCACCGAACCAGCAATCACACAACCGTTTGAAACCATACTGCGGATGATTTCACCGGGCGGAACACATTTCACTGGCGGGCGTTCCTCGGAACGCGTATGTATCTTCCAGGTCGGGTCATACAGATCGAGGGCGGGTTTTTCCTCCAGCAGGGCCATGCTGGTCTCCCAGTAGGACTGGATCGTACCAACGTCAACCCAGTATCCAATAAACGGGTAGGCGAAGGCTTTGCCCATTTCCACGATACGTGGAATGATGTTCTTGCCAAAGTCATGTGAAGAGGTGCCATCCTGGGCATCCTGCTCTAGCAGGTTTAATAAGAAGTTGGTATTAAAAACATAGATTCCCATGGAAGCCAGGGTGCTATCGGACTGTTTGGGCTTTTCGGCAAAACGCGAAATGCGCTGCCCGGCGTCCACGCTCATGATACCAAAGCGGCTGACTTCTTCCTGGCGTACATTCATCACTGCGACTGTCAGGTCGGCGTTTTTTTCGCGGTGGAAGCGCAGCAAATCACGGTAATCTTGTTTATAAATATGGTCACCCGAAAGAATCAGCAGGGTGTCACTGCCATCCTCGCGGATAAAATTGCGGTTCTGATAGAGCGCGTCGGCTGTGCCACGGTACCAATCCTGGTCAGACCGGCCGCGGAAGGGCTGCCAGACCTGTAAACCATTCGGTAGGCGACGGTTCAGGTCCCAGGGCTCGCCGATACCGATATGCTGCATCATCGAATGCGGCCTGAACTGAGTCAGGACGGCGATGCGATACAGATCGGAATTAACTGCGTTGGAAAGGGGGAAGTCAATGATGCGGTACTTGCCCGCAAATGGAACAGCCGGCTTGGCGCGCTTTTCGCCTAATATACTCAAGCGGTTACCTGCTCCACCAGCCAAAATCAGGGTTAATACACTCATGACTGCCCTCCACAAGGAAAATATCTAGCATACCGGGAAGCCTGATGCTTTAGCCAGGCTAATTTAGTCTTACCCAAGCGGGGAAAAACAAGCAGTTTGGCTTTACCTGTGCATCGAATGCACGAGCAAAACCATTAATAATATTGAAGATTCGCTCCTTCAGATTATACCTTTTTTTACATTCAACGTTGAATTCGCAGCCTACCAGCCTGGATTATTAGCCAAAGATCGCCAAATCAGAGTGGATCGGGATGACACTCCCTTGGAAGCTGATCAGAAGCAAATAAAATAAAATCATTCGAGCGATGATTAACCAACCCTGTTTTGCCCTGTAGGAGCTTTCCCCCGAATTAGGAACAACGCCCGATGATTCCTTGCTAATTAGCACTCAATTTATGCCAATTAGCCGGCCTTCACGCTCTTGTCCAACCAGCGCTGATCACAAATTACCTTTCGCAGGTAGCGAGCATGGCGTACAAGCCAGGCATAATAGGGTTGTGACAACGTAAAAATAGGCATATTGGATTACAATCTATCATCAGCGCGCACACGATTGTCAACATTTTTTTCAAAACCCCGGTAGCGGCCAGGCTTTGGCCAGGCTCGATCAATTGGTTGGCAGGATATATTGGAGTGCCTGAATCTAAACGGATGCCTGGCACAATGATGGACCAACAGTGCCAGATCTCAACCCGGTGATCGAAATGAACGTAAGGGTATGATCCACGGCAACCGCTTTCATCTTGGCCCACATCTGTAACCCTTCACACAGGAAATCCAGCCATGCTCCACGCTAAAGCAATCTCAAACGCTGGCCTGCTGACCGCTGATCAAATCCGCGCCACCCTCGAACAAGGGCTGGCGGGTCGATTTAACGGGCAAAAGGTACTGGCGCTGATACCGGACCACACGCGCTCCTTGCCGCTGCCAAAACTCTTCCGGCTGGTAGTGGAAATCCTGACGAACGCCCGCCAGCTTGATTTTTTGGTGGCGTTGGGCACTCACCCAGCCATCTCCGAGGTTGATCTCAACCAGCTGGTCGGTATCAACCAGACGGAGCGCAGCAACGTATTTGCCCACGTCGATTTGCTCAACCATGCTTGGGACGATCCCGCCATGCTGACCAGCCTGGGCGTGATGGAAGAAGATGAAATCCACGAAATTGCCGCTTCAAGTTGGCATCCCTGGCTGCCCAGCAAAGTGAACATCCATTTAAACAGATGGGCGCTGGAATATGACCATATCCTGATCATCGGTCCAACCTTTCCGCATGAGGTGGTCGGCTTTTCGGGTGGAGCAAAATACCTGATCCCCGGCATCTCTGGGGCGGAGCTGATCAGCGCCGGTCATTGGCTGGGGACACTGGCTACCGTGGTCGGTACGATTGGCGTTATGGAAACGCCTGTGAGCAGCATGATTAACGCTGCAGTGCGCCAGCTGCCAACACCCGTCACACTGTTGGCACTGACTGTGGCGGAGCACAAGTTGGCTGGCAACGTCATCGGTGATATGTTTGCAGCCTGGCGTCAGGCTGCCGAATACTCGGCGCAGCGCCATATTCAGTGGTGCGATAAACCCTACCAACGCGTGCTTTCCGGCGCTCCACGAATGTATGATGAACTCTGGACGGCAGCCAAAGTCATGTATAAAATGGAAGCAGCCATGCAGATTGGCGGCGAAGTGATCATTTACGCACCGCACCTGGAGGTGGTCAGCCACGTCCAGGGACGCCCAATCCATGAGATTGGTCACCATACCCTGCCCAATTTCTTGGATAATTGGCAGCGCTACGACCATATCCCACTGGGCGTGCTGGCCCACAGCACCCACCTGCGCGGCTCTGGTCGGATGGAAAACGGGCTTGGAAAACCCAACGTGCGCGTTACCGCGCGCGGGTGAAATCCTTTACCGCCTGAAGCAAACAGCCAGGTGATCCTGGAAGACTTATTAATAAATTTGGAGCATGACATGACAACAAAATATTCTCTTGGCATACTGGGTTTGGGCGTGATGGGACGCAGTCTGGCGCAGAATTTCTCCCGCCACGGTTTCGAGCCGATCGGTTTTGACCTGGCACCCCGGCTGCCCGCCGATTTCAAAATCAAGGTAACCAACTCCCTCGAAGAGCTAGCCGGGGCATTGGAAAGCCCGCGCATCCTCTTCCTGATGGTGCCGGCCGGTGCCCCGGTGGATGTAGCCATAGCATCTCTGCGCCCATTTTTACAAAAAGGTGACCTGATCATCGACGGTGGCAATTCTTACTTCGCCGATACCGAACGGCGTGTGCGCGAGCTAGAAGCTGACGGCTTTCAATTTATCGGCATGGGCGTCTCGGGTGGCGAAAGCGGCGCACTGTGGGGCCCAAGCATGATGCCGGGTGGCAGCGCCGCAGCCTGGCCACGCGTGCAAAAAATGTTTGAAGCCATCTCGGCCAAGACCGAAAACGGTGAAGATTGCGTCGGTTGGATGGGCAATGGCGGGGCCGGTCATTACGTCAAGATGGTTCATAACGGTATTGAATACGGCGACATGCAATTAATCGCCGAGATCTATGACCTGTTACACCGCGGTGCCGGGCTCTCAAACCAACAAATAGCGGCCATTTTCGCCGATTGGAACATACGTGAACTGCGTTCGTACCTGGTGGAAATTACCGCTGAAATCCTGGTCCGCATGGATGAGGAAAGCGGGCTATCGCTGGTGGACCTGATTCTGGACGAAGCCGCCCAGAAGGGCACCGGCAAGTGGACCTCGCAGAATTCCTTTGACCTGGGTGTGGCCATCCCAACAATCAACTCGGCTGTCGAAAGCCGGATCCTCTCCTCGCTTAAGTCCGAACGTGTGGTGGCCGCAAAAACCCTGGGGAGCAGCACAAAATTCCAGGGCGATGTCAGCAAGCTGGTTGCCGCTGCTGAACAAGCCCTATATGCCAGCAAAATCACCTCTTATGCCCAGGGCATCAAGCTGCTCAAGGTGGCTTCACAGGAACATAATTGGAATATCGATGTCGCCCAAATCGTGCGCGTCTGGCGAGCTGGTTGCATCATCCGTGCCGCCCTGCTGAGCGACATTACCGCCGCTTATCAAGCCAACCCCGACCTACCCAACCTGCTTTTGGATAAAGCTTTTGAACAGGCGGTCCTTTCTCGCCAGGCAGCCTGGCGGGATGTGATCCAGACCGCGGTCGGGTTGGGCATCCCGATGCTGGCCACTGGTGCATCGCTGGCCTACTTTGACGCCTATCGCTCGGCCGTCCTGCCTGCCAACCTGACCCAGGCGCAGCGAGACTACTTCGGCGCGCATACCTACCGCCGGGTGGACCGGGATGGTGTCTTCCATACACAATGGGAAGACCCCAAAGCCTGAAAATAACCCTTTTCTCACACCTGCACCCAAATGGTATTGGTTGTGTTAAACAAAGATGCTAAACGCAAATAAATTAAAGTGAATAGCGAATCCATATTCAGCACCTTCAGCGACCCGACCAAGAATTTTACTGATCGATAGCTCGCTGCGACCGGCTGTGCAAGCAAAAAAGTAGGCTCGCTTTGTGTTCTCATGACGCAAAAAAGCCGCATAATCAAATAAAGAGGACAACATGTTACTTCCAAAGCAACTACAAGATCTATCAATCAATACCATCCGATTTCTGGCCGCGGATGGCGTTCAGCAAGCCAATTCCGGTCACCCGGGGCTGCCGATGGGCACCGCCCCGATGGCCTATACCCTCTGGGCCCGACACCTGCACCACAACCCCGCCAACCCGCTCTGGCCCGATCGCGACCGGTTTATTCTCTCCGGCGGGCATGGATCCATGCTGCTCTACGCCCTGCTGCACCTGACTGGCTACGATCTTACACTTGACGAGCTCAAGCACTTCCGCCAATGGGGCAGCCGCACCCCTGGTCATCCTGAATTCGGTGTCACCCCCGGGGTAGAAACCACCACCGGTCCACTGGGTGCCGGCCTTTCCAACGGCGTCGGCATGGCCATGGCTGAAGCCCACCTGGCCAAACTCTTCAACCGCCCGGGGCACGAAATCATCAATCACCACACCTACGCGATCGTTACTGATGGCGACCTGATGGAAGGTGTCGCTTCAGAAGCGGCTTCATTAGCCGGAACCCTCAAGCTGGGCAAGCTGATCTACCTTTACGATGACAACCGCATATCGATTGAAGGCTCAACCGATATCGCCTTCACCGAGGATCGCGGGTTACGCTTTGAAGCCTATGGCTGGCATGTCCAACGGGTGGCCGACGGGTTGGACGTGGAAGCCATTGACCAGGCCATCCTGTCTGCCAAAGCCGACCCGCGTCCATCATTGATTATGGTGCGCAACATCATCGGGTTTGGCATGCCCACCCGGGCAGGCACGGCCAAGGCCCACGGTGAACCGCCAGGTGATGCAGAGTTAAATGGCGCCAAGGACAAGCTGGGCTGGCCTCAGGAACCCCGTTTCCACATCCCCGCCGAAGCCCTGGATCATTTTCGCCAGGCGCTTTCTTCGGGGGGACAACTTGAACAGCAGTGGAATGCAAAAATGGATGCCTATCGCGCTGCCTATCCGGAGCTGGCTGCCGAATTGACCCGCCGCCTGGCAGGAACATTGCCGGCAGGCTGGCAAAATGCCTTGCCTGTATTCCCTGCAGATGAAAAAGGGTTGGCCACACGTGCTTCATCCGGCAAGGTGTTAAACGCCATCGCAGCCGTGCTGCCCGAATTGATGGGCGGTTCAGCCGACCTGGCACCTTCCACCAACACCTGGTTGAATGACAGGCCCGCCTTTTCAGCCGATAACCACGAAGGCCGCAATATCCACTTCGGGGTGCGCGAGCATGGCATGGGCGCGGTGGTGAACGGTATGCATTATCATGGCGGCGTCGTCGCTTACGGCGCCACTTTCATGGTCTTCTCTGATTACATGCGCCCGCCAGTACGCCTGGCGGCCCTCTCGCACCTCGGCTCGATCTGGGTTTTCACTCACGACAGCATTGGTGTGGGTGAAGACGGCCCCACCCACCAGCCGGTGGAACAGCTCGCTGCCCTGCGCGCCATCCCCAACCTGGTGACATTGCGCCCGGCCGATGCAAATGAAGTCCGTGAAGCCTGGCGCGTGGCCATTGAAAACCGTCATCGCCCGACCGCGTTGGTACTGACCCGCCAAAACTTGCCGACCATCGATCGCTCGGTTTACAGCGCAGCCGAAGGCACCCGCCGTGGTGCTTATGTACTTGCGGACCTTGGTTCTGCAACGCCGCAGGTGATTCTGATGGCAAGTGGTTCCGAGGTAGCCCTGATCACGGCTGCCGGTAAAAAGCTGGCTGAACAAGGCCTCTCCGTCCGGCTGGTATCCTTCCCTAGCTGGGAACTGTTCATGGACCAGGACCAGGCATATCGGGACTCAGTGTTATTGCCAAACGTACACGCGCGCCTGGCGGTGGAAGCCGGCCTGAGCATGGGTTGGCACCGTTGGGTTGGATCGCAGGGTCGTGTACTGGGCCTGGATCATTACGGCGCTTCGGCCCCGGCGGCTGAAGTCTTCAAACAATTTGGCTTTACGGTGGAGAACATCGAAAAGCTGGTAAAGGAAATGATCTAATATGAATAGCACTCAACAACTTATCGAAGCTGGCCAGTCGGTCTGGTACGATAATATCCAGCGCAGCCTGCTCAAGAATGGCGAACTGGCGGGCATGGTGGCGCGTGGTGAAATCCGCGGGGTCACTTCCAACCCGACCATCTTCATGAACGCCATCACCAAATCCAGCGATTATGATGCCAGCCTGCTGCCACTCTCCAAATCTGGCCTGAACACCGAAGAAATTTTCTTTGCCCTGGCCATTGAAGATATTCAGCAGGCTGCCGACCTGTTTCTGCCGCTCTACCAGCAAACGGATGGGGGTGACGGCTATGTCAGCCTGGAGGTCAGCCCACTGCTGGCACATGACGGTTCTGGCACGCTGGCCCAGGCGCACTCTCTCTGGCAGCGCGTCAACCGCCCAAACCTGATGGTCAAAATCCCGGCCACAAAAGCCGGGCTGCCAGCCATCACCGGTGCAATTGCAGCCGGTATTAATGTCAATGTGACCCTGATTTTCTCACGCCGGCGCTATGCTGAGGTGATGGAAGCCTACCTGGCCGGGTTGGAAATGCGCCTGGCAGGGGGGCAATCGCTAAAAAATATTGCCTCAGTGGCATCCTTCTTTGTCTCACGTGTCGATACCAATATCGATCCTCGCCTGCTGGCCCTGGCTGCCCCAGCCGAACTATCGGGAAAAGCCGCCATTGCCAACGCCCGGCTGGCCTATGCAGATTTCAAGAAAGTCTTCGGTAGTGAACGATTTGCAAAACTACAGGCTGCCGGCGCGCGCGTCCAGCGCCCGCTGTGGGCATCCACCAGCACCAAGAACCCAGCCTATCGTGATGTAATTTACCTCGAAGAGCTGATCGGCCCAGACACAGTCAACACCGTACCGCCCCAGACCCTGGTGGCCTTCCTCGATCACGGCCGGGTACGCCCCAGCCTGGAAGAAGACCTGCCAGGTGCCCAGCAAGCGCTCGCCGCGTTGGAACAATTGGGCATTTCGATGGACCAGGTGACAACTCAACTTGAAGAAGAAGGTGTGAAATCTTTTAGCGATGCATACGGCGTTCTGCTTCAGGCAGTTGAATCGCGATTAAAGTCTTCCAATCAATAAAACGATGCATACACGAAAGAGTTTCGTGGCCTTTTCCTGGCACGAAACTCTTTTATTTTCCTCAACAAATAGATATCCACCGCAGTTTTGTAATACAAAAAACAAGGGCCCTTCGGGGCCCTTGCCTTATTTCTTGCTTACAGCAATCTCTTAGCGGAAGAGATCCATGATTTGTTCGAACACGCTGGTCAGGGTGTCGACCGGCTTCTCACCAGCTTCAACCATATAACCATAGTTCGTGATGTGCTGGTTGAAGAGGGTCAGACCCTTGGCGGCGTCTTCATTGATCAACTGAGCGCGATGGCAACCACCGCAAGCGCGGGCAGCAGGACCAGTCACAACAGAGGGGAAACCGGCGATGCTGCGAGTCTTACCCTTGAGGGTGTCGGCGGAGGCGGAGAGCAGACCGGGCAGGGACTTGCCCTGGTTCGGGATATCGAAGGTTCCATCCAGGTGGCAGGCTTTGCAATCAACGCCGTGCTTGGGGAAGGGCAGTTCGCTATCAATGGCATACTTCTCAGCCTGGGCAGGATCAGCGAAATCGATTTTGGCAATATCAAACTGCTGACCAGAATGGATCGCGTGGGCATAGGAGTCGATCGAGCGCGACTGCATTTCGAGGTGGGAACCACCAGCCTTGACGATATGGCACATGCGGCAAACCACAACGTTACCACCGCGATCGGGGCTGTGGAAGTTTACAGCCAGGGCAGCATGGCAATCATTGCATTTGCCAGCATCGACGATCGGCTGGAAGAACTTCGCATCAAACTTGTTGGTGGTGATATCGAAGGTCCTGGAGGGGGCATTGAGGGCAACCATGACCTTATCAGCATTGGTCAGAGCCGGCATCACTGCAATTTCGATTCTCTTGACGGAGCCGCTCTTGATCAGGTCAGCCCAGGCGGTCAGGTCTGCGGTGAACTGCCACTTGCCATCAGCAGCGGAGACGGTCTTGATGCGGGGGTGATCGGTGCCGAGGGCAACTTCCAGGTTGCGAGCATCCTTGCTGTCAACGACTTTGTCGCCGTTATCGTCAATCAGACGTTCGTGCGGGCCAACCACGAAATCCTTGGTGCCCCAACCATACAGGCCAACCATGACGGTCGGGGTAATGGTCTTGACATCCAGGCCGATATCTTCGGAGGAAACAGCGCTGAAATCAACGGTCAGAATATTGTCGGCAATCGCGGCCTTGTCAATGCTGACGGTGATCACATCAGAGATCTTCTTGCCATCGGCAGTGTAGATCGCCTTGTCATAGCCGGTGTGAATCTTGTTGAAGGCCGCAGCGGGCTTGCCTTCGCCGTGGCACTGGGTGCAGTCGGTCGTGTTCAGATCAAGAGCCTTGTGCACTTCGGGCAGGATGGTGGCGAGGGCCAGCTTGGTGGTGTCATAGATCACCGTGTCGCCATCTTTCTTGACGGCGCCGGTCATCGGGTGGCAGCTCTTGCAGGTCTCAATCTTGAAATTGGCATCCGTCAGAACCATATCCAGCTTGCCTTCGTGGCAGGTTACGCAGTTGGACATGGACTGGGGATAGGGGAATTCCATGCTGTGCGACATGTGCACATCATTCATCAGGCGGGTCTTGTAACCGTACTTGGCCTTGATTTCATCAGTTGCAGCACCTTCGCCAGCGGCGAGGAAGGCTGCGCCAGCAGCAGGATCGTCAGCGGTGAGCTGCCATTCGAAATGGCCGCCGGTTCCGTTATCCAGGTGGCAGGCTTTGCAGACAAGGAAGTCAGTTTTCGGATCGTTATCAACCTGGGCATAAATATTGCCATGCTTGAGATAAGGATCGGTATGGCACTTCTCGCAACCGGCATTGTTGGCGGCGGAGACGTATTTGGCGGCACCAGCACCAGTTTTTCCAAGACCCGCGTAGGGGAATTGAACCTGGCTGACACGCACCGGCAGGCTGCCGAGCTTCTTGTCGTAACCATATACTACGACAATGGCATCCACCTTGGACATATCGGTGTAATCAAAAAAGGCCTTTTCAGTTGCAGCCAACTCAACCAGGGTGCTGGTGGTTACGCCGGTCGCCTCTGCATAGGACAGAGTACCCTTAATGGAGAGCCGGGCAGCGCCTTCAAGCTCGAAAGCTGAACCTGTGAAGGGGGCAATGTAGATATTGATGTTTTCAACAGACTTGCCACTGATCGGTTTGCCATCGCGGGTCATCTTGAAGGTGACGACGATTGAATCATTGGCTTTATCGGTCTTGGCGACAAATTTGTAGGTTACATCAGAGACCTTGATGACACCATCTTGGTACAGAATGTCATAAAAGCCCTGGTGCTTGGAACCAGAATCTTCATGACAGCCAGCGCAAGATTCGAACTGGAGCGGGTGGCTGCTGGAAACAGCGGCGACGGGCGCAGCGGCAGCGGGTGCAGGGGCTTCAGCGGCGGGTGCGGGTGCAGCACCGGCAGGGCCAGCAGGGCCGGCAGGGCCAGCAGGACCGGCTGGGCCGGCAGGTCCTGCACAAGAGACCAGCAACATGCTGCCTAAGACGAGCAGCGCTCCCAAAACGACGAGCAATTTCTTTGTTGACATTGTTTTACATTCTCCTTTTGATTTATTTCTTTTTTTTGAAAAAAGAACTAATTTCCAGTTTTCTACTTCAGACCAAATACACCTCCAGGTAAGTGCGTATTTTTTTTCCTTACAACCATGTTGGCTAAAAATTAGGTTTTAACATGGTTAATTAAATCGTACCTAGTGTTACGCTAACTTGATTTCTATTGTTTTAGGACCGGGTATAGCCGCTTCAATTTGATACGAGCATCATTGGTTGTGAATTGCCAATCGATCTTTGCAGTAAGATTGTTGCGGTCGAGCTCCCAGGCTGAAACTTCATTGATCAAGGTTTCTTTGTCAGCAATCCGGCATCCGGTACACTGCCGATCCAAAACATTCAGCTCAATTTCTGCCATATTAAGCCAAGAACCATGTTCAGGAGTATAGTGCCATTCAAACCGCTCCGCAATTCGTCTGGCTTCAATTGGCTCAAATCGTTCATATAAACATGCGACCGTGTGAGTATTCAAGTTGTCCGTAACCAAAATGATTTTTTCTACTTCAGGATAATCTTCATCAGAAACACAACGAAGCAACTCAGCAAAATCCTGATTAGTACGACGGTCGGTCACCCGCACACGTCGCTTTCCGGCCAGCGGCTCAACGGATATGAACATATTGCAGGTATCGTTACGTTTATATTCATAATCTTGTTTTTCGGCTTGCCCTGCTTGCATCGGCACATGACCATGTGGTGTGCTATGAAGTTCTTTGCTACATTCGTCAACGCAAACAACGGGCCGTTTTGGGTCATAAGGCAGCACGTAAACGGCTAAAACGTCTTCCATTTTTGCCACATATTTGGCAGACGGCTTTGGAATACACCAGGATTTTACTCGCCAAGGCTTAAGTTCATTTTTTTTAGGCACTTCATAACGGCTACATCACTGATACTGTCTAAAATCTTGAGTTCGACCAGCTTGTCGGCCACCAATTGCAATGTCCAACGCTTTCGACCTTCTGGCGGATCACTGCATATCATTGCAACTAATTTCGCTTCGACTTCGCCTGTTATTTTCGGAGCCTGCCCGGGTCGTGGCTGATCATATAAGGCAGTTGCTAAATCATTGTGTTCGATGAACCTATGGCGAACATTGTGTACTGTCTGGGCTGAGCACATCATAGTCGCTGCAATTCGTTTTTCGCTGATCGCTTTGCTATTGTTTGTATCACTCAGCAAAAGAATTCGTGCTCTGGTTTGCGTGCGGGCTGGTGCATTTCCAGCATGGATGAGAGCTTCAAGCTCTTGACGTTGCTCATCAGTAAGCGTTACTTTTCGGTGTTTGCTCATCCGCCAAGTATATCTGAATACTCTACCTATTAGGTTAGCGTAACACTAGGATTGATCTTGTTTTTAATTGGGCTGGAGCGTTTT
>CAIVSQ010000142.1 GCA_903908605.1 uncultured Anaerolineae bacterium | reverse complement strand
TGCTAGCCATCATCTCAGGTCTGGCAGTGATGGGAGTATTGATCCTGTTACTTGGCAAGCCACTGATTGAGTCTTATGTCATCCTTTTTTCAAAAGGTTTTGGCTGCGAAGCTCTGGGGAATTGTGTTTTTATCTCAACACTCGAAAGAGCCACCCCATTAATTTTCACAGGGCTTTCCGCTGTAGTAGCTTTCCGTTCAGGCATGTTCAGTATCGGACAAGAAGGTCAGTATTTGATGGGCGCAGTAGCGGCTGCCTACCTGGGTTATGCCATTCACCTGCCTGCGGTCATACATCCGCTCGTGCTCATGATCGCAGCCATGTTGGTTGGAGCTGCCTATGGATGGATCCCGGGTATCTTGAAAATCAAACTGGGTGTCAACGAATTATTGGCTACGATCATGCTCAATTCGATCGCAGCTTTAATCATTGAATACCTGGTTCAGTTTCCGATGCGCGGTGACAAAAGCACAACGGCCCACTCTCCACTCATCGATGAAACCGCCCAATTAGCGGCATTTCTCCCGGGATCCAAATGGGGCATGGGGTTTGTCATAGCAGTTGTAGCCGTGTTGGTTGTTTATTTTTACCTCTGGCGTACAAAACCAGGTTATGAACAACGCATGGCCGGCCAATCTGGGCTTTTTGCAAAATATGGCGGTATTCGCAGTGACGACGCGGCTTTACGAGCCATGCTAATCAGTGGTGCTTTAGCTGGTCTGGCAGGAGCCATTGAGGTGATGGGCGTGCACCGACGCATCATGACTGGTTTCTCTGTCGGCCTGGGTTTCGACGGGTTGACCACTGCCATCCTGGGTCAAACACACCCACTTGGCGTTTTTGTGGTTGCCATCCTGTTTTCAGGGTTAAAACTTGGTGCTCAGCTTGGCTTACAGCTAAAACTAGGCATACCACGTGAGCTGGGTGGGACCATCATCGGTTTTATCATCCTCTTTGTGGCCGCGGGGAAACTTTACGAAGAAAACATCACCCGTGTACGCGATTGGTACACGCGATTTACGAGCCGCAAGGTGAAGGGAGAAGACCAGTAACATGGAACAATTTTTCAGCGTTTTCACCGTTGAACTGCTAAACAGCGGCATCCGGCTGGCGACACCCATTTTACTGGCTGCGCTCGGTGGAGCTCTCTGCAACCAGGCGGGTGTGCTCAACCTTGCCCTGGAAAGCAAAATGTTGCTAGGCGCTTTTGTGGGCATCCTGGCGGCATTTTATGTTGGGAATTCTTACGTCGGTCTCCTGGTGGCAATGGTTGCCGGTGGTTTGCTGGGCTTACTTTTTGCCTTTCTCTATCACAAATACAAGGTCGATCTGGTTATCCTGGCGATTGCCTTCAACTTAATCATTGTGGAATTGACCGTTTTTGTGATGCGCGCCTTATTTGGCAATGTTGGCAGCTGGTCTGACCCAAGCATAGTACGCATACCAGACATCGACATCCCAATAATCAAGGATATTCCAGTATTAGGTCCCGTGCTTAGTGGCTACAACATCATTGTCTATTTCTCCTGGCTTGTTGCCATCGTTATGTTCGTCGTACTCTACCGAATGCGAGCCGGCCGGCATTTACGTGCAGTTGGTGAAAACAAAAGTGCGGCCGAAACGGTTGGGATCAATGCAATCCTGATCCAGACACTGGCCTTGGTAGCCTCAGGAGCATTGGCGGGTCTTGGTGGGGCCTTTCTTTCAATTGGGCACCTTAAACTCTTCACTCGCAACATGAGTAATGGGCGCGGCTGGATAGCCATTGCAGCGGCGATGTTTGGTGTTAATCACCCATTGGGAGTTTTACTGGCGAGCCTGTTTTTTGGTTTCGCTGATGCGTTTTCAGTTCGAATCCAAAATGTAACCGACCTCCCCCCAAACCTGGTAAAGCTGCTCCCCAACCTGGCAACATTGCTAGTTCTGATTCTTATTGCCCTGCGCAGCAAGATATCACTGAATCTGGCAAAAAGACGTTTCCGCGCCCAATTACGGGCAGAGGAAGAAAAAACAACCGCAGCACAATAATGGAAATGGAACCGGGTGCGACGCGGATTGCACCCGGTTCTTTATTATTGGATTGGCAAATCTGCCAAGGCAAGAGATAAGAACTGAATATTTTGGGTTCTAAAAAACAGCAAACTCGATTACATAACAAAAGAATCAAAACATAATTTCAAAATTGTTTATCAGCAACATCAAGATTCACCGAAAACACAGTCCACGAGAAGTACAAAATAAATATGGAACAAAAATTAGTCTACATTGACACAGATATCAGCTTGGGAACACCAGGCGCGGAGATTGACGACGGTGCCGCCTTAATGCTATTAGTAAGAAACAAAGGCATCAAAGTGATTGGCACTTCTTCGGTGTTTGGCAATGTACCTGTAAAAGATGCAGCAGCCAACCTGGACCGCATGATGACCTTTCTTGGGACAGGGGATATCCCCCAGGGGTTGGGATCTGCGCAACCACTCATCCAGGACCAGGGCTGGTTTGAAGAATGGCAGGCTGGTTACGAGCCTACACTTCCATGGCAAACCAGACCGTATTCTAATCTTGCCGCCAACTTGCTCATCAACGTCATAAGAGAAAACCCAGGCAATGTTACGGTACTATCGATTGGCCCCATGACTAACCTGGCGCTGGCTGCCCGAATGGACCCCGGCATTATCCCATTAACGCGTGAAGTAATCGTGATGGGCGGCTCATTCAATGTTGAAAACAGCTTGCCAGAATTTAATACCCACTGTGACCCTGAAGCTGCCAGCATTGTTTTTTCCTCCGGTTGGAACATGACCGCGCTTGGGCTAGATATCACCCGGCGAGTTCATTTTTCACGCCAGGATTTTGAATCCCTGTCGCGCGAGGATCCATGTACTGCCCTGCTTCGCACTCAGGCCCCAGGCTGGATAAACAGGATGGAAATAATGGGCTGGGATCAGGGTGGTTGCGCTCTCCACGATGCTGTCGCCGCTGCCTATCTTGTAGAGCCTGACCTTTTCTCAGGAACATTCACGGGGGTTGATGTAGAACTAACCGATTCCTCCTTGCGTGGACTAACCCGATTTAGCATGGACCATAAACAAAACCGGCAGGTTCAGATTATCACTGAAATTAATACATCAGCATGCAAAGACTTGATCTGGTCACATCTGAAGAAGTAAACAGGATTTGGTCAATGCGTACATGGTTGCGAATGATATTGCCAATCTTGCTCAGTTTGTTAGCCGGATCCATCCTTATCCTGGCTGATGGAAAAAACCCCATTGCGACCTATTTCAATTTATTCGACGCTGGTTTTAGCTGTCAGCCTGGTCCAGGTCGATGCGCACTGGTGACCACCTTGCAGTTCGCAACGCCCCTTGTATTAAATGGTCTTGCAGCATTGATTGCCATGCGCGGCGGATATCTTTCAATCGGTCAGTATGGGCAGATGTTATTTGGAGCCCTGGCCGCAAGTTGGATTGGAAGCCAAATTCAGCTCCCGGTGTTCATTCACCCGGCATTTGCCTTATTGGGTGCTGCTTTGCTTGGGGGCCTTTGGGGGCTACTGCCGGGGCTATTAAAACATTTCCTTGGCGTTAGTGAAATTATTTCCACCCTACTGCTCAACCCAATCGCTGGCGTACTTGTTGGGCTTTCACGTTTGCCAGGGATTATGAATAGCGCAAAACTTGAACCCTTGATAAGCAGCACCAAGTTATCAGCAGGGATTTTTCTCGCCGTTGGGATGATCCTGGTGGTATTTATTTACCTGTTCCGAACAACCCAGGGTCTGGAAATCCGTACTACAGCCGATGCACCACGCTTTTCAGTATTTGGCGGAATGCCAAAACACCTACCCGCCCTGCTCCCAATGGTATTAAGTGGAGCAATGGCGGGACTGGCTGGCGGTGTGGAGGTATTGG
>CAIVSQ010000141.1 GCA_903908605.1 uncultured Anaerolineae bacterium | reverse complement strand
GCGGCGGCAGCGAAGCCGCGGTTAAGGTTGCCACTGAATTGGATCGGGAGGGTCTGAAAAAGCGCCTGCTGGCAGATCTGCAACGCCAGGCCTTGGCTCGTTTTACAGAACAAGCTGCCGAAGGGGATATTGTTTTTCCATCCACTATCAGTAGGATGCGTGTAGTAGAGGAAACTTTTTCGCCACCGGCTGGCGAAGCGGGCGAAAAATTCAGCCTACATCTTGTGGCGGAATTTGCTATTTCTTTTAGCGCACATAACGACCTGCTATTGCTGGCGTCCATGGCTTTGAATGCCACTCAACCCGTCAATTCCAGGGTGGTTTCGGAACAGGTTACATTATCCCGCGAGTCAGATTACCTTGCGAGCTCGGGGGTGATTCATTGGAAAATGCGCGTGGCACGCGATATTCAGTCGCTGGTGGACCCGGGGCAGGTGAGGGCCATTGTGCAGGGAAAAACGATCCATGCTGCGATTGGAGCGCTTTCCAGTTTTTATGGGTTGGGGCAGGCTGCTGTTATAAGCGTTCAGCCCGGTTGGTGGCCCTGGATGCCTGTTTTGCCGGTACGTATTTCCATTGAGGGTTAATATGAAGATTTTGGCAGTTGATCATGGGCAGAAAAACCTGGGCCTGGCGCTCAGTGATGAAACCGGGTTCCTGGCCAGGCCGGCAGGAGTCTTTTCGCATGTGTCTAAACTTTTGGATGCCGCCCAGGTAGCCGAATTTGCCGTTCGTCACCAGGTTGGTCGGATCATTGTTGGTGTTTCTTATGATGAGGCCGGTGACCCTAATGCGGCAGGTCGCCGGGCCATCAATTTCTCCGAAGTCCTGGGCCAGCAGACTGAAATTCCGGTCGAGCTTTGGGATGAGAGCCTGACCACCCAGGATGCTCGGGCAGCGCGAATTGCATCGGGTGCGCCGCGGAAAAAACGTGCTGGTCACCTGGATGATGTGGCGGCCGCTGTTCTCTTGCAAGATTATCTTGATTCTCACCCATCACAACTATCCTCATGAAAAATAATCGCCGTGGTTTTTCCGTTTTATCCGCTGGTTGCCTGTTCGTGTTGTTGTTTGCCATATTTCTGGCTGCTGGCCTGTATATTTATGTCCCGTACATGGCTGCCAGTACAGTTGGCCCGGCCTCCGATCGTTTGACCACCTCACAGCGGTTTCAGTACTCCGCCTTGATGCTCTGGTACGATGGTCTGGTGACCAATCCCCTGGATGCCTCAGCAGGCGAAGTCACCTTTCAAATCCAAGAGGGTGAGAGTGCTTATGTGGTTGCCAGCCGACTGGAGCAGGCCGGGGTAATACGCTCCGCAGATGCATTTGTCGCTTACCTGATATATTCCGGCCTGGATACTGGCTTGCAAATGGGCGAGTTTCAACTCAGCCCAGCGTTGGCACCCATCCAGGTCGCGCAGCATCTGCAGGATGCCACACCCACCCAGGTGAAGTTCGTTGTGTTGCCCGGTTGGCGTCTGGAAGAAGTGGCTGCTGCCATGCCCACCTCTGGTCTCTCGATTAGCGAGGAGCAGTTCCTGCAGGTCGCTCGAAATCCACTTTCAAACTACGATTTCATGCCGCAAGGAGCCAGCGCGGAGGGATTTTTGTTCCCAGGTGAATATACCCTGCCGCGGGCCATCCAGGCTGACCAATTGGTAGCGCTTCTGATGAGCAACACCGCCCTGGCGCTGAATGGCGAAATGCGGAGCGCTCTTGCCCGCCAGAACCTGAATGTTTACCAGGCGGTTACCCTGGCCTCCATCATCCAGCGTGAAGCGGTAATGCCTGAGGAGCAGCCCGTTATCGCCTCGGTATTTCTCAACCGGCTGGCGATCGGCATGCGTCTTGAAACCGATCCTACCATTCAATATGCACTGGGGTTTAATGCCACCACGAATAACTGGTGGAAAGTTCCACTTTCCAGTGATGACCTGGCTGTCTATTCGGCGTATAACACTTACATAAATTACGGACTGCCCCCAGGACCAATCAGCAACCCGGGTTTGAGCGCCTTGCAAGCGGTAGCCTACCCGGCTCAAACCCCTTACTATTTCTTTCGTGCCCGCTGTGATGGCTCTGGATTACATGATTTTTCCGAAACCTTTGAGCAGCACCTGCAAAGTGGTTGCCCCTGATTAAACCAAGTAAAAGTTAACAAAACGCCCTGGATCCATTAACGGACCCGGGGCGTTTTGTTTAGCAGCAGTTTTGCGAGTTAGCTTGCCAGGTAATTACTCAGGCGAGCATACCAAAATAATCATTGGTGATGTATTCCCCGCCGGAAGCACCCAATAGTTCAACCAGTTCGGCCGCCAGAGTAGCCTTGCCCTCGGCATCGTTGCGGCTCCAGGTGCGGCTCTTGATTTCGAGGAAGTATCCCAGGTCGGGACGTTCTACAGTGTCCAGATTGATAAAAAATTCCTCGCCCTTGTACTGTACGCTCCAGCGCAGGCGGTCTTTTTCGATCATTTTTTCGCCAGAGGGTTTGAAATACTCGCGGTAGAAGCGCAGTGTCTGGCTGGCAGGCGCGAGATAGCGGGAGCGGGATAACAAGACATCGCCCTCAAAATCATCCTCACGGTTCTGCCCGATCAAGGTCAGGCGTGCGCGTACGTTGACCACCTTGCCTTTTTCGTCGATAAAGTCATCTTCGCGATAGCGCAAGCGACCCTGGGCGGCGGATTCGAAGGTGAAGTAATTATCATATTGGCGGTAGTGTTTTTGATATGTAATGGTTAAGTCGGCAGCTTTGAGCGCTTTTTGAATGGCCGTCGGGTCGCTTACCTTGACCTTGACCTGCACTTCGTAGCTTTCTTCTTCGATGGAGCCACCCAAAGCAATCAATTTTGAGAGTACGGACTGTTCACGTGCCATCAGGAAGTGGTCGATGCGCCGAGCGTACTCGGCTGCCTGGCGGATTAAATCAGCCTCGTTGAGAGTCAATAAATTCCGATCGCGCATCAGCCATTTGCCGTTTACCATCACGTCGCAGACGTCACTGGATTTGGAAGCATACACAATTTGCGCGTAAGCCCCATTCTGATCTCGTTCGAATCGTGGAGAATTGTGCAGCGGGTTGGTGTCCAGCAGGATCATGTCTGCACGCTTACCCACTTCCAGAGTACCGGTGATATTACCGATATGCAAGGCACGCGCTCCAATGCGGGTTGCCATGGAGAGTGCTTGCGAAGCTGGCAGAGAGGTGGGATCGTTGGTGACGGCTTTTGCAACGAAGGCGGCCAGGCGAACTTCTTCAAACATATCCAGGTCATTGTTGGAGGCCGGGCCATCGGTACCAATGCCCACATTCAGACCGACTTCGAGCATCTTGTTGACTGGCGCAAAGCCGGAAGCCAGCTTGAGGTTGGAGGATGGGTTGTGGGCGACACCGGCATTGTGGCGGTGCAATGTGTGCATTTCGCCTTCGTCGATGTGAACACAGTGCGCTGCCAGCACTTTCGCTTCAAAAAGCCCTTGTTTTTTGACGTATGGGACCACTGGCATGTTGTTTTCATTACGCATATTTTCCACTTCAAAGGCTGTTTCGGCAATATGCGTATGCAGTGGTACATCAAATTCAGCCGCCAGGCGTGCAGTGGCCCGCAAAATTTCAGGCGTGCAGGTGTAGGCGGCGTGAGGGGCAACCGAGGGCACAATCAGCGGGTGGTTCTTCCAGCGTATGATGTAGTCGCGGGCCATCGCCAACGAATCTTCATAAGATTTGGCATCCGGGGTCGGAAATTTCATCACCGATTGGCTCAGAACTCCGCGCAGACCGGCTTCGGCCGTGGCGCGGGCGATATCTTCCTCGAAGTAATACATATCGGCGAAGCATGTCACCCCGCCTTTGATGAATTCTGCGGCGGCGATTTGACTGCCCAGCCGGCAAAACTCAGGGGAGACAAATTCGCGCTCAACTGGCATCATATAACCCATCAGCCACACGTCCAGTCGCAGGTCATCTGCCAGGCCACGCAGCAAGGTCATTGGCACATGGGTGTGTGCATTTATCAGGCCAGGCATCAGGATTTTCCCCTTGCAGTCAACCATTTCGCCGGCCGAATATTGTGCTTTTATCTCTGCTTCAAGCCCCACAGCCAGGATAGAGTCACCCTTGACGACCAGAGCGCCAGGCCGGTATTGGTGCATTTCTTCATCCATCGTAAGTATGTGGGCGTTATAAAACAGGATGTCCGCTGGTTGTGTCATTCATTCTCCTTAAAGGTTAGGGATTGGATTGAAAAAATAAGTGCAAATAATAATAAATGAATTTTACCTGTTTATCGCTTGTCTGACAAACGATAAACGTTTTGATGATGTTTTGCCAGTCAGAAGATGAAAGCAGGTATAAAAAAAGGCCTGGCGGTGTTTGCCGCCAGGCCTTTACAGACTCTTTTTACCGGTATATTCTGCCGGATTTAATATTCATTGAGAAGAAACCTTGTTTACGGCGCACTGCCAGTGCGGTGCATTCGGTCTTTTTCTTGAGCAGGGGAACCAGCAATGCATAAACAACAAGGGTCTGGACTGTGTAGGGCACTACGGGCTGTTCCTGGGGAATGAGACCGTATTGTTTGTACATGGAGAGGTAGGGTTTGAGAGGCAGCATATCGGTTTGTCCTTTGGTTGTTTCGCTGCCTATTTTTATCATGTGAAGAAGGATTGTTTCGTGACAGAAACATGACGTTGGAATTGCAAATTCATTACAGCCGGTTCAGCGGCTCCAGTTAAGGAATACTTGAAGAACCCTTAAGTTTTGATCAAAATCAGTGTCACGGTGATTTGTTAATTCAATATCCACAGCCGGGATGCCGCGAACATTGGCGGCCCAGTCGGTCATGTTTCCAGAATAATCACAGCCGGTATCAATGGCGGGAAATGGGTAATCACTGACTTCGGCGATGGCCTGGGCCAACTGGATGGATGGGGGAAAGTCAGGCTTGCCACCTGAGAAAATTCCCAAGGCGGCGCTGTGATAACTGATCAGGGCCTGGGGATGGATCTTATCGATAAAGTTGATCAAGTTTTGTACTTCAGGTTCAGAGCCGCCATAGGTGCCACCCGTAACCGGTCGCCAAATCCAACATCCGTCCCGGTTCCAATCCAATTTCCAGTTGTAGGGCCAGTTGTGGTTTAGGTCCACACCGTTGGCATTGACCCGGCCATCCACGCCATGGTCGCGGGCTGTACCATCCGGATTGATGTCCCGCAGGATATACAGACTGGCGTTTTGGGGCACATATTCGGGATGCTCGTTGAGGAAGCCGATTAATTGGTCGGCCAATTGAATGGTGTTGATCTCTGAGCCACCGTGTATGCCGGCGACGATCAACTTATGAACATCCCCTTGCCCAAAGCGGAACACTTCTTGAGGACGCTTTTCGATTGAGTAACCGATCACACTGCGGTTGGCGGGTGGTTGCGCCATGGGGGTGACGCTCGGCCCGGGTATGGGGGTTGGCCAGGGAGTGATGGTTGCCCGGCGAGTGGGGGGCGGTATGGGTGTGATGGTGGGACGCGGGGTGATGGTGAGGGTGAACAAGGACTGTCCATTGGCCTTGCCCGGTACGTTCGCGGCGGCCGTCGGGGATAATTGTACCCATGCGAAAAGAATCGTCACTACCAGGCCGGCGGCCAGGTTGGCGATCCAGATCAGCGCGGTCAATTTGCCCAAACGGCTGTTTTTCATCCCAGGGTGGCTCTCAACAATTCAAGGGCCGAATGCGCACCCCAGGAGGGGACATTCTTAGGGTGCCCGCCGTATCCACGTGTTTCAGATTTTTGATCTGTTGGTGTAATTAATACAAGGTCGACTTCCAGTTTGCCTGGTACAGGCCTGGCCGTCAGGGCCAAGCCCACAGCGGCCTGGTGGGTCTTTAATTCTTCTGCCAGCAGGCTGGCCAGGTCTTGACCTTCTTCCAAAGCGCTCAGGATCTTGCCACTCAGGAAGGCTCCGGAATGTGTGGCGGAAAGCATGCGGGTTAGTTCGCCGCCGGTGTTAACTTCCAAGGTGACCAATTTCCAATCGCGTTCAACCAGTCTGTCCATTACAACGCCTTCGAGGGTTTCTTCATCTGCGCCGTATACAACCCTTCCGAGTCGTGATCGGATGGCTTTTTCCACGTCCTGGATCAATATGTCGGCCTGTTCAGATGTGTCGGCTTTGGCAGTGATGCGGATATCCACTTTGCCGTAGTGCGCTGCGAGCCCGACGGTGGGATTGGCGAGCAGTTCAAATTCGCCAATGTGCTCGTCTATTACGCTTTCGCCCATCCCTGCTGTGTGCAGCACACGAGCTTTGATCAAGCCGGTCAGGTTGTATCGTTTTTTCAGGTAGGGGAAAACTTCGTTTTCCGAAAGGTATTCCATTTCGCGCGGTACTCCGGGTAGCGAAATAACGCACTTGTCATCCATTTCGACAATAAAGGCCGGGGCGGTGCCGACTGCATTGCGAACGGGGATGGCGCCTTTGGGAATGTAAGCCTGGCGTTTCTGATTTTCGGTTGGCACGCGCCCGAAACGGCTCATGCGCTCCACAATTTGTTCCCAAAGTTCTGGGCGGAATTCCACTTCCACCCCAAAAGCCTGGGCAACCGCTTCGCGGGTGGGGTCGTCAACGGTGGGGCCCAGCCCACCGGTGGTGATGATCACCTGGGTACGTGCCAGTGTTTCGCGGATAATGTCTGCGATGCGCTGGGTGTTGTCTCCGATCGTGGAGGTGCGAAACACATCCACGTTCAGATCACGCAGGTGGCGTGCCAGGTAAGCCGAATTCGTGTCGACAATTTCACCCAATAAAATTTCTGTTCCAATAGTTATGATTTCTGCTGATGGCATATGCACCTCTGCGCCGTATTTTACCCTGTTACTCCGAAATGAAGCCAAATCAAAAGGCGCAGAGGGTTGAGCTCTGCGCCTTTCAGGGATCGAGAAGATTGTCTTGCGAGGACGATTATTCCACGCCCAGGTAGGACTTCTGCACCATTTCGTTGTTTCGCAGGTTTTCACCGGTATCGGCAAGGATAATCTCGCCGGTCTGGATGACATAACCACGGTTCGCGATGGAGAGCGCCATCAAGGCGTTCTGTTCCACCAGCAGGATGGTTGTGCCTTCCTTGTTGATCGAAACGATGGTTTCAAAGATCAGGTCCACCAGGATGGGAGCCAAACCCATGGAGGGTTCGTCTAGCAGCAGAATTTTTGGTCGGGCCATCAAGGCGCGTGCCATGGAGAGCATCTGTTGTTCGCCACCAGAGAGCGTACCGCCCTTCTGTTTGATGCGTTCTCGCAGGCGGGGGAACAGGGTTAGAACCCGTTCCATGTCACCCTGGATGCCGTCCTTGTCCTTGCGGGCATAAGCACCCATTTCAAGGTTTTCCTGCACGCTCATGCGGGGGAAAATCATACGGCCTTCCGGGCTCTGGGCGATACCGTGTGTGGCCACCTGGTGAGATGGTAGCTTGTGCAGTTCCAGGTCATCCAGTTTGATGGACCCTGAGCGCGGTTTGAGCAGGCCCTGGATTGTGCGCAGGGTAGTGGTTTTCCCAGCGCCATTGGAACCAATCAGGGAAACGATTTCGCCATCGTTGACCGTAAGGGAAATACCCTTGAGGGCATGGATATTGCCGTAGTACGTGTGAACATTGTTTAATTCAAGCATATGAACATCACTCCTTACGTATGGTGTTGCGATGCGCTGCCCTTACCCAGGTAGGCTTCAATCACCTGGGGGTTGCTTTGCACTTCGGCGGGAGCGCCTTCAGCAATTTTCTCGCCGTGATCGAGTACCGAAACACGGTCAGAAATGGTCATTACCACGCGCATATGATGTTCAATCAACAGGATGGTCAGGCCCAATTCCTTGCGCAGTTGCTTGATGAAGTTGGTCAGGTTAACTGTTTCGTTCGGGTTCATACCTGCGGTGGGTTCATCCAGCAGAAGCAGCTTGGGTTTGGTTGCCAGGGCGCGTGCAATTTCCAGGCGGCGCTGCAAGCCATAGGGAAGGTTCTTGGCGTAGGTTTCAGCATCTGAACGGCGTAACCCAACGAACTCGAGCAATTCAAGCGCTTCGACGCGAGCGCTCTTTTCTTCCTCAAGGTTGAACTTGGTGTGGAAAATTTGCCCAAAGAGGGTTGATTTGAGGCGTACGTCTTTACCGACCAGGATGTTGTCCACTGCGCTCATATGACCAAACAAGCGAATGTTCTGAAAGGTGCGGGCGATACCCATGGCGGTGATATCGAAAGATTTTTTACCCACCAGGCTGACGCCATCGAAAGTCATTTCGCCACTGGAAGTGGGATAAATGCCAGTGATGGTATTAAAAAAGGTGGTTTTACCAGCACCATTGGGGCCGATCAGGCCGGCGATCATTCCGCGTTCCATGGTGAAACTGACTTTGTTGACCGCGGTCAAACCGCCAAAGGTCTTGGTAATATTATTTGCAACGAAGATATTTTCCATGGCAGCCTCCTACGCTCTTTCCGAAGCAAGGTCTGCGGCGATTTCATCGTCGCTGCGCAGTTCCGCTTTCCGCTGGGCGTTAGGGATCAAACCTTCAGGCTTTACAGCCATCATGATCACCAATGTCAGGCCAAACAATAGAAAGCGATAAAGTATCGGGTTTGCGTTTTGTTCGACTGCCGCCTGCAAGGTCGGTGTGTTGGACAAAGCCGGCAGGATGGTGTTCTTCAGCAAACCAGCCAGAAAATCCTTGAGGGCAGGCAGGAACAGCCGGTCGGCCATCATGATGACCATACCACCAACGATAACACCGTTGATGTTGCCGAGGCCGCCCAGGATCACCATGCACAGGATGATAATGGAGACGCTGAAGTCAAATACGCTTGGGAAGATGGCCCGGATATAAGAAGCATAGAATGCCCCTGCGAAACCGGCGAATACAGCGCCCATAATGAAAGCCAGCAGCTTGGTGCGGACTGGGTCGATGCCCATCTGCGAGGCGGCCAGTTCGTCTTCACGAATGGCCATCCAGGCGCGACCGATACGGCTATCGCGCAAGCGGCGGATCAGGAAAACGGAGAGCACAATAATCGTGATGACCAGGAAATACCAGGGGACCAGGTTGTCAGATTGGAATTCGCCCACAAACGGCAGTGAGGGGCGGCCGATCGGGTTCATGCCTTTTTCGCCAGCAGTGAGGTCAACGTCCTTGAGGAGGGTGATGCATTTTATGGCAGTTTCACCTCCAAACAACTTGACGAAGCTCGGGATCACCCAGCACGAAAGCGGTTCCTGGATGGTTACTTTGATCAGGTTTTTGAAGATCACAGGTACGATCTCGCCAAAACCCAGTGTAACGATCGCGAGGTAGTCACCGCGTACCGGCAGGGTGGGAGCACCCAAAATTAGACCCCACAGGCCAGCCATTGCAGCTGCGATCCAGATCACCAGCCAGAAGTTCAGGAAGATGCCGTGCTGTGGTGAGGAGAGGATGCCGGTGGTGTAGGCCCCGATCGCGAAGAAAGCCGCGAAGCCGAGGTTGAGCAAACCTGCGAACCCTACCACGATGTTCAGACCGAGCGCCAGGATTGTGAAAATCAAGGCGAAAATGATCTGGGCTGACCAGCGTAATTCTGCCATTCGGTCAACAAAGGGGAATGTGACGACGATGAAGCACAGCAGAGCGATTTGAGCACGCATTTTCTGCTTTTCGGGCAGGGCGTGCATGCTGGTTACGAGCAGTGTAAAGGCAAACATCCCGGGTATACCGGTCAGGTTGGCTTGGATGATGACATTGATATAGTTTGGGGTTTTACCAACCGCATTCGCGATTACAAGATCGTTGAGCAGGCTCATAACCAACAGCCCGCCAGCGCCGATCAGCGCAGGCACGAGGGCTTCTTTGATGGCATCAATAGGTTTTTTGGCGGTTGTTTTCCCACCCAGGTAATATCCCAGGCCCATACCAGCGATCATGCCAATAACGGTGACTGACCAGCCGCCGAACAAGAATACGGCAAAACCCGCAATGAGCGCGATAACTAGAGCGTTTTTGATTTGTGAATTCATGTATGCCTCACGCTTTTTCACTGACATGTTCGCCGAGCAAACCGGATGGGCGGACTAACAGGATGATGACCAGCGTGGCAAAAACCCAGGCGTTTGTCCAGCGAGCGTTCAAATAGCCATCGCTGAAAGATGCCAGCAGGCCGATCATGAAACCGCCCATCATTGCGCCAGTGATATTGCCGATACCGCCCAAAACCGCGGCGGTGAAGGATTGCATACCCGCACGGAAGCCCATGAACCACCAGGCTGTGTTGTTGTAAAGGCCAGCCATCAGGCCTGCGGCCCCGGCCAACCCACCACCGATCAGGAAGGTGACGGTGATAACATTATCGATATCGATGCCTAACATTTTGGATGCATCGCGGTTTTGAGCGACTGCGCGCATGGCCTTGCCCATCTTGGTGTTCTGCACAAAGAAGCGCAGTCCAAGCATCATCACGGCTGCCAGCACCATCACCATGGCATCTTTGATCGTAAATCGCAAGTTAATGCTTGTGTTGGCAAGCAAATTCACATCCAGTCCATAGGCTGCCATGATCTTGCCGAGCATATCTGGAAATACTTTTTGTGAGGCGCCGCCTGTGGTACCGAAAGACGGCACAAGCCAGGACTGGGCGGCCCAGATCAAGCCGAGGTTTTCCAAGATAAACGAAACACCAATGGCAGAGATCAGTGAAGCCAGGCGGGAGGAATTGCGCAACCTGCGGTAGGCAATTCTCTCAATGGTGGCGTTTAAGCCAGCACCGACCAGGATTGAGACTACAAGCGCAAGCAGCAGTCCTAGGATAATTTTCCCCGGGTCGGTCTCTTTTAAGGTTCCTGTCATGGATAACACGGTCAGTGACGTAAAGACACCGATCATATACACGTCACCATGCGCGAAGTTCACGAGCTCGATGATGCCGTACACCATGGTGTAACCAAGGGCGATGATGGCGATAATGGCGCCATTGGCGATACCAATGATGAGAAACTGAACCAATTGCAGGGGGTTGGCCTTGACGGCCGCTGCAATGGATGGAATATCAAAACCGGCGATTGGGCCAATCAACAGAACAATGTAGATTACTAGCGCTGTAACTGCATAGCGCCTCAGTTTTTCAAAAGAAACCTTGCCCATGTTCCTCCGTTCTGCGCAGTGCGCATCCTGGTTGTAAAATGGATTGGGGGGCGGCACTGTGTTCAATGCCGCCCCCCAAAATCGGAGCGCTAAGTCTTACTTGAAGGTGCCTACTGCGACGTAGGAGCCCTTCTGAGCCTGATAGAAGGTCATATCGGTCAGGCTGGTATCGCCATTGGCATCGAAGGACCAGGTACCGAGGGCGCCGTCGAAGTTCTTGATGGCGAAGACGGCTTTGGTGATGGTGGCGCGGTCGGTGGGATCGCCGCCGGCGGCGCAGACATCTTCAATCGCCTTGAGGATAACATTCATGGTCTCGTAGCCGTACACAGCATACGGTTCGGTCAGCTTGCCGTACTTGGCTTCGTAGTCCTTGACGAACTGTTGGCCGGAAGCGGGCAGTTTGTCGAGCGGAACACCAGCGACGGAGGCATAAACGCCTTCGGCGACATCGGCGCCAGCGCCGTCAATGAAGGCCTGGGTCTGGATGCCATCTGGGCCGACATACTTGACCTTGGCATTGTCGCCGAGGATGGCAACCTTGTCCTTGAGAAGCTGGGAGGCGTTGTTGTCAACGACCATACCAACGTAGATGGCATCAGGAGCGCCACCGCTGTTGCTGGTGGAGATCTTGGTCATCAGGGCTTTGTAGTCAGCGGCCTTGGGGTCAATACCTTCGTGACCAACAACGGTCAGGCCAATTTCCTTGGCGGTGGCTTCGAACACGTCAGCAACACCCTTGCCATAGAGTTCCTGGTCATCGAGGATGTAGACGGTCTGGGCGCCGAGGGACTTGACGAAGTTAGCGGCAACCTTACCCTGGATGTCATCAGCGGCAACAACACGGGTGTAGTTGCGGACTTTGGTCGGGTAGTAGGAGTCGGTAACGCCGGGCAGGTCTTTGTCAGCCTTGGTCAGGCCGGGGTTGGTGTTGGCGGGGGAAATCATGACCAACGGGCCAGCGGCATTCAAAATCGGAATGGAGAGCTTGGCAGCGCCGGAGTTGAAGGTACCAAGGTACGCGATGATGGACTTATCGGCGGCAGCCTTGTTGGCGTTTTCGGTTTCAACAGCGGGGTCCCACTTGCCGAGAGCGGCAGAGGCATCATCCCAGGCTTCGTACACGATCTTGTACTTGCCACCACAAGCAACACCCTTGGCCTGTTCAATGCGCAGGTTGCCAGCGTTGACGATGGTCTGGGTCTGGGTCAGGGATGAACCGGTCATCGGCTCGCTACCGACGATCTTGAGGGACTTCACCTCAGCGGGGGCAGCAGCGCCACCGCAGGCGGCCAGCAACATGCTAGCTACGATCAAAAGTGAAGCAACAGCAAATATTCGTTTCGACATCTTCTTCCTCCTTCAGGAATGATGAAACAGATTTTTGGCGATCATTTACGTGATGTTTACGCCAATTAAACAAAAATCTTACAGGCAATTTGAAAAATGGTCAAGAGTGAATTTTACTTTTTTCCCCAAATTCAGCTGTTTATCCGGTTTCTTACCATATCTATAATCAAGTCTGATAACCAAAACGGCAGAAGTGCTCGAATTTTGGTAGTGTTAGGTCAGATTTTGCTAAAAAGATGTCGGATTCTTACCATCGCGCCTCGCAGTAAGCCCCAAGTGGGCTTGAATTCTCTGCTGGGGCGCTGCCATTCTGTGGATTGTGGGGACTGCCAGCACCCAAACCAGGGCCTTTTTTCTGAAAGTTGGCGCAAAAAAAAATATGCTCCGTTTACTTCATTGTCTAATATTTTTGAGTTTTATTCTGCTTTTGGTTTACACACCTGGTGTATTTGTTGGCTTTTTTATAAATACACTGTGTTTATTCACAAGCCGATGTTAACAAATACAAAATTTTCTGGTGCGTATAAAACCACAAAAAATGTTTTGCATCGATGAGCTATGGGTATGGGGTGTCTTTTTATTTTTTGGACTGGTTATAGATTACTTTTTCACGGATGCGTAAATCAGTATTCCTGATCTTCATGGCCAGGTCGATTGCCAGGTTGCGCATGAGCCGGTAGCCCAACTGAGGATAGGTATCACACAGCATGATCAATTTTTCGCGTGGGATGACCAACAGCCGGGCTTCTTTATCTTTTACCCTTGCTTCGGCGGAGCGCAGGCCTTCGTCTACCAGGGCTACTTCACCGAAGGATTGACCACGCCGCAGGGTGGCTATGACGGTTTTTTCCGTTTTTTCCTTTGAGCCGATGATCCCTGGGTTGACCAGAATATCAATTTCGCCATGGGCGATGATATAAAGTTCTTTGCTGTTACTGTTTTCTTCGAAGATGGTTGTGCCAGGGGCGAATTGTTTATCCTGGCAAAGGTTTGCAACCAATTCGAGTTGGGTTTGGGTAAATTGGTGGAATACATCACCCTGTTTTAAAAAGTTGACAAGTTCGTTCATGGCCTTCCTCGTTGTATGCCGCCCGGTTTATTACCCTGTTCAGGGATAGTTATAGTTCAACCAGTCCATTGGGCTGACCTGGATACCGTTCACCCACACTTCCCAGTGCAGATGCGCACCAGTTACTCGCCCGGTGCCGCCGACCAGACCGATGATATCGCCCTGCTTGACAAGTTGGCCTGCTTGAACCTTAATTTCAGATTGATGCCAGATCCCACTATAAACACCCCAGCCATGATCGATGATGGTGGCGTTGCCGCGCACGGTTAATGGCCCGGCGAATACCACCATCCCATCTGCCGGTGCGCTAATCGGAAGGCCTTCACCACCACAAAAGTCGAGACCGCTGTGAAAAGAGAATATCTTGTCTTCGGTTCCGATCCCGATGTAGGTACGGCGATTGCCGTAACGTGAAGTGAAGCAGTCGTTAAAATAAGATGGTGATTGGAATATTCCTGTCCAATACCGTGTCTCTGTGGCCGGCAAGGTTAGCGAAGCAATTTGGTCAGTTTCAGGAACGGTCACCAGCGGGTCGATGGTGGCGGGTTCCACTACCAGCAAAGGATCGTCTGGGTAATCGCCCGATTTGACCACCACCATTTGTTCAAAGGTCTGCTTGGATCCATCCGCAGTGGTTGCTTCCAAGCGGAGGGGGTAAACGCCCGGGTCGAGCATGGCATGCACACCCTGCAGGGCTGTATAACTACCATCTTCGAGAGCAAAGAAATGCAGCGGCTTATCCACCAGCATGCCACCAGGTGTTGACCCGGGTTGCATGATAACGTTAATTGTAATGGTTGAGCCTTGTATCATCGGCAAGGGGCTGACGCTGGCATCCAAAAAGGCGGGTGGCAGCCCGCTGTGGCTCCCATTATTAGTTGAGTCCGAAACAGTGTCAGGGTTGAAAAGGACATCACCGGGCAGTGCTTCCCAGGAGCCATTCAAGCCGTTAGCCAATTGGATACTCCATGGGTCGCTGTTCGCCAGCACAGCTGCTTCAATCATGCTCTCACTGTTGTCCAATTGTATACGTCCGCTCAGAGGGGTAAAGTTATCTCGCTGTGGCAAAATCAACCCTACCCCAACAAATAACTCGTTGGGGCTGGTGATGTGGTTTATTTTTCGCAGAAGTGCTTCACTAACCTGATATCTCCGGCTCATTCCCTTGAGAGTATCGCCGTATTCCACCAATTGGGTATTTAATATCCCTGTAACACCTTCAAGCCCAGGAATGACAATTTGCGCTCCGGCTGAGATGCTATTGGGGTCGGTGATATTGTTTATGCTTAATAAGTCATCCAGGTTAACGCCAAAACGGCTCGCTATGGAGGAGAGGCTATCCCCGGGTTGAATGATGTAAACCGGACCATTAACGGGTGTGGTTGCCTGTGCGTAAACAGCACCTGGCTGGGTCAGCAGACAGGCTATCAGGATGAGCTGGAAAATAAACCTTTTTTTATTCAAATCTCACCTGGTCTCCAGGTTTGAATTCGCCATGCCGGCTGGGATGAAATTCGACAACGTATTTTGCCGGTTTGGATGGCGCGTAAAAAGGTCGCCAGGCGCGGGCGTATGCCGTATCGACGACTTCGTCCTTGCTGTTCACCCAGGCAATGGCCAGATCTGTCCAAACAAAAAACATGTGTATGGCGGTATCCATGCGGCTGTCGCGGGCTTCAACCAGCACCAGGGCTTCATCATGTTCCAGGCTGGATCGAAAAGTGAAACCACGCAGCCTGGAAAGAAAAGAGCTACACCACTCCGCACGCAGCGGTGAAGTGGTTGGACGGGTAAGGTTGCGAATAAGGATGGGTTTTTGTTTCATACCGGGTTCAAACGGGAGGTTACTCTCGCCCTGGTCTTCCTTCGTAATTTATTCTTGTTGTTTGTTCAATACTCTGGTCACGCTTGCCACCAGCTCGGATGGACTAAATGGCTTGGTGATATAATCTTCGACCTTTGCGATGTGTATTCCCAGAACCCGGTCGACCTGCTGGGCTTTGGCTGTCACAATAATGACAGGGATATGACGGATGTTCTCATCTGCCTTAATCTGTTGATAAACTTCCCAGCCCCCCATGATTGGCATCATCAAATCGAGGATGACCAGATCCGGCTTTAGTTCATCGATCATGCGCAGCCCATCCAATCCGTTGTTTGCGCCACTTACTTTAACACCGGTGCGTTTTAGAATAATAGTAAGTAATTCGAGCATATCTGGTTCGTCATCAATACAGAGAATATGTTTTTGTTGATCAGACATGTTTTTTCCTTACTATAAAGGCCAACCGTTTTTTAAGTTTACCATAGTGATTGGAAACCAAGCGATGAGAATTACTACATGGAACGTGAATGGTATTCGGGCTGTGTTGGGCAAAGGTCTTAAGGAATGGACACTGGCTGAAAAACCGGATGTGCTGTGCCTGCAGGAGATCAAAGCTAATGAAGGCCAGCTGACTGCTGAACAGAAGGATTTTCCGGGTTATGCATCGGCGTGGAATCCTGCGGTTCGCCCGGGGTACAGCGGAGTGGCCTCCTTTTACAATAGCGAACCACTCGAGATTGTCAAAGGAATTGGTGTGGAGCGTTTCGATCTTGAGGGACGTGTCTTGCGCACCCGGCACCCCGATTTTTACCTCTACAATATTTATTTCCCCAATGGGCAGCGTGATCACGAACGCCTGCAGTACAAGCTCGATTTTTACGAGCAGTTATTAAAAAAATGCGATGATTTGCACGCAGCTGGCGAGAGCATCATTTTGACTGGCGATTTTAATACCGCCCATATGCCGATTGATTTGCGCAACCCCAAGGAAAACGTAAACACATCGGGGTTTATGCCTGAGGAACGCGCCTGGGTGGATGAATACCTTCGGCATGGTTTCGTGGATATTTTTCGGCAGCGCTATCCAGAAAAAGTTCAGTACACCTGGTGGGCTTATCGGTTAAACGCTCGCCAACGCAATATTGGCTGGCGCATTGATTATTTTCTCGTTTCAGAAAAACTGGCATCCCGGGTGCGGGACGTGATTATTCACGATGATGTAGTCGGTTCGGATCACTGTCCTGTCAGCTTGCTCATCGATTGATACCTGCTTTCAGGTAAATTTGATTGTTTTTGGCAGGAATGTGTAAGAAAATCATATAAGTTTTTCCTCATGGGAATCATATCCCCGTTTGATTGGTATATAATCAAGTCGACCTGAAGAGGAGGTCTTTTGTGAATAATTCTAGAAATCAAACAATGATTATCTACGCTTTGTTGTTCATCGCCATTATCGCAATGGTAATGTACCAGGTGAACCAACAACCAAGCGCAGAGGACACGCTTACCATTAACCAGGTAGCATCTGATATTCAAGCGGGTAAAGTCAAGCGTATTGTCGCGGATTCAGACAATGGCTTGCGGATTATTTATGACCAGCAGGATATTGAGAAAACTGCCCAAAAGGAAGATGGCGTCTCCCTTGTGGAGCAATTAATCCAGCTCGGTGTCAGCACTGATAAGCTTTCACCTGAAAACATCAAGATCGAGATTCAGGCACCCAGTTCCTGGATATCTATCTTAAGTGTCATCGGGTATGTGTTGCCGTTTATTCTGATGTTTGGTCTTTTCTGGTGGATTTTCCGCCAGGCGCAAGGCTCAAATAACCAGGCCATGTCGTTTGGTAAAAGCCGGGCGCGCATGTTTAGCGGTGAACATCCCAAGGTGACCTTTGATGATGTTGCTGGCGCTGATGAATCCAAGGAAGAGCTCAAAGAAGTGGTCGAATTCCTTCGTGAGCCCGAAAAGTTCATCCAGCTCGGCGCTCGCATCCCCAAGGGCGTTTTGCTGGTTGGCCCTCCCGGAACCGGTAAAACCTTGCTGGCCAAGGCTGTCTCCGGTGAAGCCGGAGTACCCTTCTTCTCCATTTCTGGTTCTGAATTTGTTGAAATGTTTGTAGGTGTGGGTGCTAGCCGTGTACGCGACCTGTTTGACCAGGCCAAGCGTCATTCCCCTTGTATTATTTTCGTAGATGAAATCGATGCTGTTGGTCGCCAGCGTGGCGCTGGCCTGGGTGGTTCGCATGATGAGCGCGAGCAGACTCTCAACCAGATGTTGGTTGAAATGGACGGGTTTGATACCGATACCAACGTTATCGTTATGGCCGCTACCAACCGTCCTGATATTCTTGACCCAGCCCTGATGCGCCCTGGTCGTTTCGATCGTCGCGTAACACTCGATCGCCCGGATATGCGCGGACGCGAGGCTATCCTCAAGGTGCATTCAAAGGGTAAGCCGCTCGAACCCCAGCTTGATCTCGGAACAGTTGCCCGCGGCACACCTGGTTTTGTTGGCGCTGACCTGGAAAACCTTGTCAATGAGGCTGCCATCCTGGCTGCCCGGCGCAACAAGAAGAGCATTGGCCAACCTGAAATGGAAGAAGCCATTGAGCGTGTGGTGATGGGACCTGAGCGCAAGTCGCGCCTGATCAGTGAAGAAGAAAAGCGAATCATCGCTTATCACGAGGCTGGTCATGCAGTGGTTGGCAATGCCCTGGCGGCGGCTGACCCGGTTCAGAAAGTGACAATTGTTGGTCGCGGGCAAGCGGGTGGTCTCACCTGGTTCCGTCCGGAAGAAGACCGCATGTTGATGTCACGCAAAAAATTCCTGGCCAATCTCACCTATACCCTGGGTGGGCGTGCTGCTGAGGCTGAAGTCTTCGACGATATCACCTCTGGTGCATCCAATGATATTGAGCAGGTCACACGCATGGCACGTACCATGGTGACCCGCCTTGGCATGAGTGAAAAACTTGGCACCATGGTCTACGGCCAGAAGGAAGAGTTGATCTTCCTGGGTCGCGAAATTTCAGAGCAGCGTGATTACTCAGAGGCAGTCGCCCAGCAGATTGATGCTGAAGTCCGCCGGTTGGTGGATGACGCCTACAGTCAGGCTGAGGCGATCCTGAAGAAATATCGCACCGAGTTGGATGCTGTTGCAAATCTCTTGCTTGAAAAAGAAACCATTACCCGCGAAGAATTTGAAAAAGTCTTCCCCCCACCCTTCACCAAGAAGAGTGGCACACCACAACTTTCTTAATAATAAAAAAACTCCCGGATTTTTCTCCGGGAGTTTTTTTGTTGTCTATTGCCTGTTCTACTTGGCATTTTCCTTGTGCTGGCGGACCAGTTCGCGCCGTAAGATTTTACCGACGGTGGTCTTGGGCAGTTCATTGCGGAACTCAATGTGGGTGGGCACCTTGTAGGCCGCCAGTTGTTCCTTGCAGAAGCTGCGCAGCTCATCCTCGCTGATTGATTCACCTGCTTTGAGCACAATCCAGGCTTTGACTGTCTCGCCGCGGTAGGGGTCAGGGATACCCGCCACGCCTACTTCCATCACCTTGGGGTGAGAGGCGATTACTTCTTCAACCTCGCGAGGCCAGACCTGGTACCCACCTGGTTTGATCAATTCTTTTTTGCGATCAACGATGTAAAAATAACCATCCTCATCCATGCGGGCGATATCGCCAGTGAATAACCATGGCGCGCCGCCATCACTCATATCGCGCAGCGTATTGGCGGTTTCGGTCGGCATGTTATGGTAACCCTTCATCACCTGCGGGCCACGGATGATCAGTTCGCCAATCTCGCCGGTTTCCAATACTGTCACGCCGTCATCCAGGCTGATGATCTTGCATTCAACGTCTGGCAGGGGCATGCCGATTGAGCCAGTTTTGTTTTCACCCAGCAGTGGATTGCAGTGGGTGGCAGTCGGAGCCTCGGATAGGCCGAAACCCTCGAAAACTACACCGCCGGTCAGGGCTTCGAATTTCTCTTTGGTTTCGCGCAGCAAGGGAGCCGAACCCGAAATGCAGGCTTTGATGGAGCGCAGGTTGTATTTCCCGGCGGCAACCTCGGGGCGGTTATTGATTGCGTTATACAGGGTTGGAACGCCTGGGAAGATCGTGGGGTGGAATTTGTCGATGTTTTCGAGCACATCTGGGATGTCGCGCGCGTTAGGGATCATGACCATCGAAGCTCCACCCGACATGGCGAAGCTCATGCCTGCCACCATGCCATATACGTGAAAGAGTGGTATGGCCATCAGGACGATTTCCTCGCCCTCATTGAGGGTGCAAAACCAGTTTTTGATTTGGAGGGTATTTGCAACCACGTTGCGGTGCAAGGCGACTGCGGCCTTGGAAATCCCGGTTGTTCCACCCGAATATTGGAACATGGCGGTGTCATCGGGACCAATATCCAGCTTGGGGCGGTCAGAGGGCGAAAACTTTTTGATGAGGTCTTTCATCCAAATATCACCCGCTTTAAGCCCGCCTTCAATACGGAAGCCCCCCTTCTTTTCCTTTGCCAGGGTGAATAAAATACTCAACACTGGCGGCAGGGTTTCTTTGATATTGCTGACGATCAGGGTCTTTAGTTTTGTTTTTGGTTGGGCAGCTTTGATGGTGTTGTAGAAATTGGACATCACGAACATTACTTCGATGCCGGCGTCGTTAACCTGGTGTTCGATTTCGGAAGGGGTGTAGAGCGGGTTGGTTGCCACCACCACGCCGCCTGCTTTTAAGATGCCGAAGTAGGCCATGACAAACTGGGGTGTATTGGGCATGAAAATGCCAACCCGATCGCCTTTTTTTATCCCCAGGGAAGCCAGCGCAGCTGCCACCTGATCGGTCAGTTCATTCATCTTTTTGTAAGAGATCGCAGCGCCCTTAAAGATGGTGCAGGCGCGGTCTGGATATTTACGGGCGGCCTCCTCTAAAAAATGGAAAAGAGGTTCTTTTGGGTAGTTGATACTTTCTGGAACACCTTTGTCATAATGTGAATGCCACGGTTGTGATCCCATACTATTCTCCTCCAACTCTTATTGTGAAAACGACGCTGTTTAAAGTATAGAGGATACATTAAAAAAGTCAACTGTGAGAAAATTTTCACAAAGGAGGGCGATTATTAGATTTCAAGCCTGGAGAGGATGTATCTTTGCACTTGGCTGGGGGTATCGGCGTTCATCTCAAACCATTGGATGCGGGGATCGTCCAGCTTGAACCAATTTGCCTGCCGGCGTACGAAAACACGGGTGAGGCGTTTCATTTGCGTGATGGCTTCATCCAGGCTCATCTTGTTTTCAAGCACTGCGGCGGTTTCACGGTAGCCGATGGCGGACATGCTTGGCAGGTCAGGCCCATACCCTTGATTTAGAAGACCCTGTACTTCTGCCAGCAGGCCTTGGGCGAACATGGCTTCGATGCGTTCATCCACGCGCTGGTATAACTCAGCGCGTGGGCGTAACAGGCCAATGGTGATCAGTTGATATGGCGATTCAACGATGCCACGCTGGGCTGAGAACAGCGAGCCGCTGCTAAGGATTACTTCCAATGCGCGGATCGTACGCCGCAGGTTGCGAGCGTCAATTTTATCTGCTGCGGCCGGGTCCAGGATGTACAGTTTTTGGTACAACCAGTCGGGGGAATGATCTGCAGCCATTTTTTCCAGCACCTGGCGCAAGCGGGGGTCAGCCTGTACTTCAGGGGGTGTCCAGCCTTCGGTTACGGCGCGAATGTATTGGCCTGTTCCGCCCACCAGCATGGGCAAGCGCCTGCGCTGGTGCAGTTGGTCGATTATTTTGCAGGCTTCCTGTTGGAAGAGTGCCAGCGACCAGGTCTCATCCGGGTTGGCCACGTCAATCAGGTGATGCGGCACCTGGGCCAATTCTGCCGGGCTTGGTTTGGCTGTGCCGATGTTCATGCCACGGTAGAAAAGGCGTGAATCAGCTGAGATGATTTCACCATCCAGTTTACTGGCTAATTGAATGGCGAGCTCGGTTTTCCCGACCGCAGTGGGGCCAATGATGGCCACCAATGGCAGGGCGGACTTATCTGGTAATGTTTTCAAAGTGTTCGATCTCCACATCCCCGCCGGGTTTCCCTTCCACCGAGATGGCGTCGCACTGCCAGGTTTCGAGGTTTTTTTCCGCAGCGTAATATTCCGCGCAAGCGAGCATCCGTGTTAGCTTTTTGCTGGTCAGCCCGTTTTCGGGCAGGCCAAAGCTGCGTGATGTGCGTGCCTTGACTTCCACAAAAATGACGACACCCAGGTGGGCAGCGATGATATCTATTTCTCCATAGGGTGTGCGAAAATTTCTACCCAGCAGGCTGTATCCTTTTCGTTCCAGGTATTGCACGGCGGCCTGCTCGCCCCATTGACCAATGATTTGATTATGATTCATAGACTGCCCGCTTTTTATTTTATTCTTATGGGGCTATGGATTGGGCTATTTCGTTTACTGGTTCGAAATAACTGCCTGACAAGGTTGCCATTCGACCGGGCTTATTATATACTCAACATATCCTGCGAAAGGGATATCCATCTCGTGAACCAGGTGGTTTATTCTGGCGGTGCGCTTCCCAGCTTTTATGTAACAAATCATTAAAAATTATACTGATCATTTAGATCGTTTTTTGCACACGGGAGGGGTTTATGAATAATGATAATGCCCAGGTGGCGGTTTTCATTGATTACGATAATATCCAAATCAGTGTCAGCGATACCCTTGGCAAGGATGTGGATGTTGAATGGAAAAAAATCCTGGAAATGGCCAGCCGCACCGGACGTACTGTCATCCGGCGGGCTTATGCGGATTGGGCTGCCCAGGCTGCGGCGCAGCGTGAACTGCTGGGGCTTGGTATTGACCTGGTGCATGTATCCAGTAAGCGCGGAAAAAATGCCGCCGATATTCGCATTGTGATTGATGCCCTCGAAATGATGCAAAATACCAACAGCCAGGTATCGCATGTTCTGCTTGTCTCTGGGGATGGGGATTTCACCGAACTGGTGCACCGCTTGCGCAGTGTTGGCAAGGTGGTGATTGGCGTGGGTGTTAGCGGTACCAGTGCAGAATACCTGGTGAATGCCTGTGATGAATTTATCTTTTACGGTAACTATTCAGGCATGAATTCGAAGTGCAAAGTATTGCCAAAAACATAAAAGCCGGGCAAAATGCTGGAATGAATAAATTGCGACCACTTACGCCAGTAGAAATCCATATCGCCTATGAACAAGGCGAGCAAGCGGTTGTGAAATTGGTTGTGGACTGGACGGTAGAGCAAGTCGCAGTTATGCAAACTTTAGAAGCCCGGATCCAGGTTTTGGAAGACCAACTTTCAAAAAATAGTCGAAACAGTGGCAAACCACCATCGAGTGATGGATTAAGCAAGCCAGCGCCAAAAAGTCAGAGAAAACGACATGGTAGAAAAAGTGGCGGGCAGCCCGGTCACGAAGGCCATACGCTCAAAATAGTGTCGAACCCAGATGAGATTGAAGTACATCCTGTGAAAATTTGTCAGGGTTGCCATACTGAATTAG
>CAIVSQ010000140.1 GCA_903908605.1 uncultured Anaerolineae bacterium | reverse complement strand
GGATAGCCATACCCCATTTCTTTTTGGCGTGGGCGTTGGAAATATTATTTCCTCAGCCAATGGAGTATTTTCTTGATCGAACTTGTGGGTTTGTGTGGAATTTAATCCAACTTGCAAGCCACACTCGCTACAAAAAATGGTGCCGTCTGGTTCAGTAGATTTGCAATTTTGACATACAATCATGGTGTTTTCTCCCCCGGCTGTAAAAATAAGGCTTTGGTTCCATACTTTATTTGTTTTTTGCCCTGCTCCGAGTAAGTTTTTTCAGATTCAATGTTTTTAATTTCAAAAATAATGGTCTTTGCCAGGCTTTTTTCACCTTGGGCAAGTAAATGTGTGGCTAGTCTTTGGAGATGCTGGGTGGCTTTTTCATAATTACCTGCTGCTACTTCGCTGCGAACTTTGTCTTGCATTCGATACAGGGTTAATTTGGATAAAGCCTGAATAATGGCTTGAGGAGGAAGTTCTGGATCGCCAGTGGTTTTAATTTCCAGTTGAATATTAACCGGAATTTCAGGAATTGGAAAATCAAGGCTGCTCGCAGAAATATCCAGGTTGCCAGTAAGTATATTAAGTTTGTTTTCTGCTGTTTTACGTGGGTGGATCACCAACTCAATCAAAACTGTCAGCGGCCAGATTTGCAAGATGGGGCCGAGCCTGAGTGGATTTTGGCAAGTGAGCGGGTCCGTCTCTGGCTGAATGCGGAATATGTAACTGATTTCAGAATTTTCATCCAAAATGTAATCGAATATAACATTCTCAGCAAAAACATTGGTCAAATTGGTGAATTTTTCATCCAAGAGACGGCCGATATCTTGGGGAACTGAAACCAGCATGCTGTGTCCGGCTGTCAGGTTGGCCAGTTCATCAAGGAATACATCGTTCCAGTCAGATCCTATACCCAATCCGCTAATGCCAGTTCCGTGGGTGGCAGCGTTTCTTGCCAGATCGTAACAACTTTGTTCATCGCCGTAGGTATGTCCATCGGTTAACAGGATGAGATGGTTAATCGATTTTAGATTGTTGTAGCGGCTAATTTCCTGCAACCCGGCTTGAAGGCCTTTGAAAATTTCTGTGCCACCGGAAGGTTGCAGCAGTTTAATGATGTTTTCCATTTTTAGCAAATTGGCCTGCCGGGTTGCAGGTATTACCACTTCAGCTTTGTCATTAAAAGCCACAACAGAAAAAATATCCTGCGGCTTGAGCTTGTGAATGATTTCGATAGCCGCTGCTTTTACCATCTCCAGTTTTTCGCCTTTCATGGAGGTTGATATGTCAAGCATCAGGCAAATATTGAGAGGGACTGATTTCGGCTCAGCAAGCACTTCATCATTTGGCGACAATTCAAGCAATACATAGACCAATTGATCTTCGTTCATGTGGGTGAGTGATTTTCTGCTCACCATGATACGATGCTTGATAACGCTTGGTGTTACTTTTTCGGGGGCAAGTGTGGCGTCGTAGGCGGTTTTTTTTTGAGGATTTGAGAGTACCTGGTAGGCGGCGTGAACGTCCATAAACAATTCTGTTTCGCCTGGACTAACATTTGCATCAGGGTGAAGTCGTTTTGCGGCTTTTATATAGGCATGACGAATTTCGTCCTGGGATGCGGAGCGATGAATACCTAAAATTTTGTAATAGTCCTGCGGTTCATTTGGCATTATTTGGTATTCTAACCCAACAACTGGACCAAAATGGCACTTATGTTGTCGGGTCCTCCCGCTGCGTTTGCGGCAGCGACAAGATCCTGGCACGCGCGTTGTATTGTCGGTGCGTTGTACACGATTTTGCGCATGTCTTCATCCGATACCAAGCCCCAGAGCCCATCACTGCATAACAATAAATAACTTCCGACCGGGAATGGCGTGGTGATGACATCTGCTTCAAGGGCTTCGCCTTGGCCGACTGCGCGATACAGCACATTGCGCTGGGGGTGAATAGCAGCTTCCGCAGCGGTAATCTGTCCTAATTCTTCGAGTCTCCTTACCAGCGAGTGGTCGCGGGTAATGGCTTCCATCTTTTGGTCATTGTAGATTAAATAACCACGACTATCTCCAACATGCCCAATGGTGAGCTGCTGACCCAGGGCCAGTGCCGCTGTAACAGTTGTGCCTGAGCCAGGGGCTTCTTTCAAAACAGCCCGCTGTGCTTCCATGATTGCAGCTTGCATGATTTCCTGCAGCGATTCATCAACTGGCTGGCTTGGAAGGTTGAAAAGTGAGTTGTGGAATTTTTTCATGACATAGTTGGCTATGCTTCGTATGGCGGTATGGCTTGCTACCTCGCCATATTGATGCCCACCCATACCATCCGCAACAATAAACAGGCCAAACGGCAAGCTGCTTGTGTTTCCAGATATTGAGGTCGATAGAGTGAAAAGACAATCTTCGTTTAATTCTCTTTGATGCCCGACAGATTGACCAGTCGATACCAATAGTTGCACTGGTTCGTAACGGCTTATGGTCATCGATTTTATGGATTGTATTTGTAAATCCGATAATGGAGCGGTTACTGCGCTGTCAATTATTTTGACGGGTTCTTTTTTAGAAAATATGTTTTTTAGAAAATCCAACACAGGCTATCTCCTTATGGTACAGCGTCAGTGTTATGCCATTAATGCATATAAAAAGTGGTCGGTTGATCCAAAGTATAGAATGTCATCATTTGCGCAGGGTGTGCCGGTAATTGGACCTTTTGTTTCAAATTTCCAGCGTAACCGCCCGTTTTTAGCCTCAAGGCAGTAGAGGTAATTATCCACCGAACCGACATAAACTGCATCTTTGTAAATAACGGGGGATCCGTTTACCTGGTTACCCGTTTTAAAACGCCATAATTCCTTGGCACTATGAATATCGACAGCATAAATATTCCCATCCGATGATCCGGTGTAGATGACGGAATTCGAAACATACGGTGATACGATCGAAGCTTTTTCCATGCGAAACCGCCATAACAACCAGCCGGACTTGGCATCCACCGCATACATAAATCCGTCCATCGAGTTAAAAAACACCATGTTGTCATGCACCCAGGGCGATGAAGTTATACCGCGTTTCGCTTTGAAGCGCCATTTTGCATCGCCCTGGAAATTGGTACAAATCAATTCGCCGCCTTCGGTGCCGAAATACAATAATTCATTCATCACGAAGGGTGATGAACGAATTTCGTCACCGGCATCGAATCGCCAAACATTTCTACCGTTTGCCTGGTTGATGGCATGTAAATACTTATCATCCGAGCCAATGAAAACATAACCATCCGAAAGCCGGCCCGATGAGCGGATACGTCCCTCGGTTGGGTAAATCCAGACCATCTTTCCGGTTCGTGCGTGGACAGCATGTAAACACTTATCTTCAGAACCAAAAAAGACCACATCATCTATGGTGGTAGGCCGGCTAACAACCCCGCCATCTGTGGCATATTTCCATTGAAATTCGCCATTTGCGGCGTCGAGGGCATACAGGTTATTGTCGTAACAGCCTGTATAAAGCATGCCACCCGAATAATGCGGTGTGCCACGGATTTCATCCTCGCATTGAAAGACCCATATTGGCTTAATACCACCTGCATTTGCAGAAATGGTTCCGGGGGTCTGCTGTTTGCTGGTGAGGCGGTGGAGCAAACCGGTTTTATGTCCTGCGCCAAGTAAAGCCTGTTTAAAGTCATCTATCGACTTGAAGCGGTTTTCAACGTTGTATTGCAGGGATGTACTGATGACGGTTTCAATTTCAACCGAAACACCAGGGTTGATTTTTCGGATCGGCCTTTCGGCAAATGAAAATGGCGGTTCGATACGTGGGTCTCGCCGAGTCAATAAGTGATGCAGGGTGGCACCTAACGAGTAGATATCTGCCTGTATACTGGCCTCACCGCGATATTGTTCGGGAGGTGAATATCCCTCGGTGCCAATCATGGTCCCTTTTTGTCCAACCTGGAAAGGTTTTGCAATGCCAAAGTCAACCAGCACAATATGATTGTGTTGATTAACCATCACATTGGATGGTTTCATATCGCGGAAAATGATTGGGTCTGGCTTGTGGCCATGAAGAAAAATGAGAACATCACATAATTGAATTGCCCAGTCCAAAACTTGTTCCTCAGGGATAAATCCATCGGTTTGGCTGAGCATAACTTCCAGGTCTTTACCATTGACATATTCCAAGGCCAGGTACGACCGGTTGCCAAGTGTAAAATAATCGTAGATACGGGGAATTGAGGGATGGCTCAATGTAGCCAAAATATTGGCTTCCCGTTCGAAGTTTTGAATGACGGTTTGGCGAATGATTGGATCTGGTGCCTGGTTTATCATTTCTTTGATGGCAACCAGTTTGACGACATTGGGGAAATGTAGGTCTCGGGCTCTGTAAACCGAACCCATTCCACCTACTCCGATGACATCTTGAATCAAATATCGATTGGACAGATTCGTGCCAGCTTGAAGTTGGCCGGACGGCGACAGGCGGCTTTCATTTTCAGACGCTTGGTTTATATGCTGAGTTTCCATACCCTGCCAGTAAACGGGATAAATTTGATTGGTCTAGTAAATAGATAATAAATTATAGTCCATAATTGAATTCAGTTACATAGCCATAATGGGGGGCAATTTTTGCCTCTTGCATCGCGCCGCAATTTGGGGCAAAATGAGTTTCGCATGGGTTGAATTATTAATGAAAATACTAGCGATTAGCGATGAAGTCATTGAAAGACTCTACTCCGTCCGGGTGCGAGATACCTATCCTGATGTTCAATTAATCGTTGGTTGTGGCGATCTACCCTTTCATTACCTCGAATTTTTATTAACCGTGTTTAACCAACCCTTATTTTATGTTCCAGGTAATCATGACCCCCACTATGACCCTTCTCACGGGCATGAGGTACATGGGGGTGTTAACCTGGATGGCCAGGTTGCCATGTCGAAAGGGTTGTTGCTGGCAGGGTTGGGGGGATGTATACAATATCATCCTGGTGCGCCTAATCAATACACTCAATGGGAAATGTATGAGCGGGCGTATAAATTACTGCCTGCGATTTTCCTAAAAAAACTGCGTCACAAGCGCCCCTTGGATATATTAATTACCCATTCCCCCCCCGCCGGTATTCATGATGACCTGGATGATCCACCACACCGGGGTTTGAAGGCATTGAACCTGGTGATTCAGATGACCAAGCCTCGCTATATGCTGCATGGACACACAATGTTTTACAAGCACAATCTCAAGAATCACATCACTCGCTATGTGGAGACACAGGTGGTGAATGTGTATCCATTCAGGACAATGGATATCGAGGGGTAGTAAAAGTGCAACCGTTTTAGCCTGTGCTTAATTGGACGATAAGATACTAAGGTAAAAAATAGAGGAAGAAACAATTTATGACTACAACGCATCCACTTGCCGGGATCTATGCAGCAGCTTTAACCCCCTTCAAACCTGATTATTCTGTGGATTTGGATAATGTCGTTCCTTTGCTACACTACCTCGCTGCACGGGATTGTCATGGTGTTTTGCTTTTTGGCACAACTGGTGAAGGCACATCTCTCAGCCCTACTGAGCGTGAAAAAATTCTACGTAAAGCGCGGGAAGTGCGTACAACCTTTCCGGATTTTCGCCTATTGGCTGGCACGGGCACTCCTAGCCTGGATGAAACCGTGGAACTCACCCGTACAGCTTTCGATTTGGGCTGCGAAGGTGTGGTAGTGTTGCCGCCCTATTATTATCGCAAGGTGAGTGATGAGGGTCTGTTTGAGTGGTTCCACCAGGTTATTCAGCGTGCCGTTCCTGTTGATGGGTATTTGCTTGGTTATCATATCCCTGGGCAATCAGGTGTGCCTCTTTCGCTTGATTTGCTTGCACGGTTAAAAGACGCGCATCCCAACCAGTTTGCCGGAATAAAGGATTCATCTGGCGATTCAGAACATGTTATTGCACTTGGGAAACGGTTTGGGTCTGATTTGTTGGTTTTGAATGGCAATGATGGTTTGCTGATGCATGCCATGGAATACAACGCGGGCGGCGCAATCACAGCTTTGGCGAATCTATATTCGCCCCTGCTGCGCCAGGTTTGGGATGTTTTTAGCCAGGGCGAAGATGCGTTTGAGGCCCAGGAGCAGCTAAATATTCGCCGGAAAATACTGGAAAGATATCAGCCATTTCCCCCGCTGCTTAAGGCATTATTACCATTTTATAGCAACCTTACTCGGTGGAGTGTTAGGCCGCCATTGCTGTCGTTGCCCAATAATATTCTTGAGCTATGCATTGGTGAACTACGCCAGTTGAATGGGGGTTGAGTAATCCAATTTCTTTTCTATGAAAACCCAAGCCCGCGTTCCTTGAGAGAGACCCAACGCCCCAACCCTATCACAAGGTGATCCAATACGTCGATATCAAGCAGCTTGCCGGCCTGAAGTATTGCCCGTGTTACGGCAACATCATCCGGGCTGGGTGTTGGATCTCCGCTTGGGTGGTTGTGCACAACAATGATGGCTGAAGCGTTTTTCCGAACAGCTTCTTTGAAAACCTCTCCCACCCGAACTTGCGAGGAACTAACCGATCCGCGATATATCTCGGTAACCTCGAGGACTCTGTTTCTCCTATCTAATAGCAGAACCCGCAGGTGTTCCTGTTCGAGTGCGCTCATTTCATACTGGACCAGCGCGGCAGCATCAGCTGGCGAGTTAATGGCTGGGCGCTCCTCAGGGGCTTCCACGTTCAAGCGTCTGCCGAGCTCTATTGCAGCCTTAATTTGAGCCGCTTTTGCTTCGCCAATGCCGTGTTGTTCGCATAGTTCCACCATGGGGGCGCGATGTAAACCCTTGATACCGTGGAAAGTTTGCAACAATCTGTGTCCTACTTGCACAGCATTTTCTCCTGGAACCCCAACGCGCAGCAATATGGCGATGAGCTCAGCATTCGATAATGCCTGCGCTCCCAGGGATGCCAGGCGTTCACGAGGTCGTTCGGCTTCCTGAAGGTCAGTAATGCGGTAAGAGGGTTGTTGTGAGTTTGCTTCGGTCATGTCTCCTCCACGATTGGTTTGCGATGCAGGCATTAATGATTGTGTTAAACGGTTGTATTTTTGGAAAACAGGTTCCCGTTTGATTTACCCCAGAAAAGATAGATCCTCGGTATACCCGGGACCGACCTCATTATATAACATTTCTTTTGATGG
>CAIVSQ010000139.1 GCA_903908605.1 uncultured Anaerolineae bacterium | reverse complement strand
CGTTGGGGTAAGCTCGATGATGTTTGGAAGGGGGTCATGGCCGCTGAGGAAGCGGGCCTGGTGCCTGTCAAGCTGAATGCGGTTGTTGTCAAGGGTTATAACGAGGACGATGTAATTGATCTAGCCGCCTTGACTCTCGACCGACCCTGGCAGGTTCGTTACATCGAGATGATGCCTTTTGCAGGTGTCACCGATATCCAAACCCAGCAGGTCATCACCGCTGCCCAGATCCAGGCTAAGATCGAATCGGAATTTGGCCCACTTGAACCAACCAATAAATATGATGGCGAAGCTCGCATCTTTCGCATTCGCGGCGGCAAAGGTGAACTTGGCTTTATATCATCAGTCACTGTGCCATTTTGTTCCGCTTGCACCCGTGCTCGCCTGACTGCCGATGGTGTGCTGCGTATGTGTCTGCTGCGTGAAAAGGAAATTGATTTGCTCACTCCCATGCGAGCCGGTGCCAGTCAGGAAGATTTGCGTAGCCTAATTCTGGACGGAGTTTGGAACAAGCCCTGGGGTCATGGGCTCGATCAGGGTCTCATTCCCCTCAATCGTGCCATGAATCAAATTGGGGGTTGAGGGATCATGGCCATTCGGGCGATTTTTTATGATTTTGATGGCACATTGAGAATGAATATCCCTGATAGCTGGCATGCCTTCGGTGAATTCGCTGCCAGCCTCGGTTTGGCCAACACCCAGGAAGATCGCACTCGCATGGCTCGCTGGGAACATTATTATTTTGCCGAATCTTCCGAAATCATTGCTGACCGGGCTGCTTTTCCGGAACCTGGCGATTTTTGGCAAAATTTTTGTGAGCGCCAATTGGTAATCATGGGCGCCAATGCCGAACAGGCTGTCAGCTTGGCGCCGCGTATGCATGAATGCATGTCAAATGCCTATCGCCCCCTCGATATGGTTCCCGCCGACCTGGTCGAAACCCTAAAGATCCTCAAGAGCCAGGGTTACCTGCTTGGCGTACTTTCCAACCGGGACGAGTCCTACCTCGAATATCTCCATCAACTCGGCCTGGGTGAATTTTTCAGTCACGTTATTTTTGCCGCCGAAGCGGGTGTATTCAAGCCCAATCCAGGGGTTTTTAAATATATGCTTAAGCGTGCCGGTGTTTCTGCCGGTGAGTGTGTCTATGTTGGCGATAACTATTTCGCCGATGTGCTTGGCGCACGAGGCGCGGGTGTTTCACCCATCCTCATTGATGTTAACGGTGTCTTCGAAGATCCTGATTGTCCTGTAATCCAGTCACACAGTCAGATTTTCCCCCTCCTCGAACAAAGGTAGCCATGGCTTGGGAACGTAAAGTTAGCCGCACAGTCCGTATTCGCAACGAGCAAACCGTCGGGCAGTTGGCCCGTTTGCTGGTCGCTATATCTGACGCAGGTGGAGGCGTGGGTGATATCACTATGCTCACCGAAACATCTCGTCATGTCGTTCGCGATATCACTATTTATACAGATGATCTGCCGCAGTTTGAGCAGGTGCTCGAGGCCATGCGCAGCAACGAAGGGTCCGTCATCGTAGACGTTCGCGATGAAGTCTTGCAGCTGCACCTCAAGGGGAAAATTGCCATCCGCTCGCGTTACCCCATTGATTCACTCGCCACACTGCGCAAGGTTTACACACCAGGTGTGGCGGAAGTCTGCCTAAAAATAGCCCGCGATCCAGCGGCTGCCAGGCTGTATACCTCCACCTCACACATGGTTGCGATTGTCACCGATGGCACCGCAGTGCTGGGCCTTGGCGATATCGGCGCCCTGGCGGGCATGCCGGTCATGGAAGGCAAGGCCATGTTGATGGAATCCCTGGTGGGGTTATCTGGCATTCCCATTCTGCTCAATACCCGCGATACCAACCAGATTATCGACACAATCGCGGCGATTTCCCCGACCTTTGCAGCCATTCAGCTCGAAGATATCTCGGCACCGCGCTGTTTCGAAATTGAGGAGCGCTTGCAGAAGCGCCTCGATATTCCCGTCATGCACGATGATCAGCATGGTACAGCCGTGGTTACCACTGCTGCCCTCATGGTCGCGTCCCGCCAAACCGGAATTTACCTTTCCAGTGCAAAAATCGGGCAAATAGGTTTGGGTGCTGCTGGTTTTGCAACCGCCAACATGCTTATGCGTCTCACCGGTAACCCTGTTTGGGGTGCGGACCTGAATCAGGATGCTCTTAAACGCCTGGCTGCCGCGGGTGGACGGCCTTCTAACCTGGCTGAGATCATGGCATCCTGTGATATTGTCATCTCCACCACCGGGGTCTCCGGTCTGATTAAGCCAGCAATGGTGCGCAAAGGTCAGATCATCCTGGCCCTTTCCAACCCCAACCCAGAAATTGACCCCGAGGTTGCTTTGCGTCAAGGCGCCATCTTTGCAGCTGATGGGAAATCCGTCAATAACGTGCTCGGGTTCCCTGGCATTTTCCGAGGTGCAGTGGATGCCAATGCGCCGCGCATCACCAACGAGATGTTGCTGGCCGCCGCTCAAACCATTGCTGACCTGACCCCGCCTGGCGAACTCGTGCCCAATCCACTTGATAAAAAAGTTCATCTGGCTGTGGCTCGTGCCGTAGCTCAAAAAGCCATCGATCAGGGCATCGCCCGCGCGGATTACATCCCTTACGTCGAAGAATAGGTTCCAAATAAAAAGGACTTCCTAAAAATGGAGGTCCTTTTTTCTGTCTCGATAGAGGGAAGCGGCGGATTAATTGTGTGTGGCGTTGCTTATGACCAGTTCACGCAGTAGCAGCCCAAGCCTGGTGGATCCCTCACGAATGACTTCGGGGTTGGCATAGGAGAAATTCAGCCGCATGGTATTTTTGCCGCCGCCGTTTGCATGGAATGCGCCTCCCGGAACAAAAGCCACTTTCCGTTCGATGGCTTTTTTAATGACATCGGCCGAATCCATTCCCGTTGGCAGGATGCCCCATAGGAACATGCCGCCCTGCGGTTTGGTCCAGCTTGTGCCTGCCGGCCAGATCTCTTCCATTGTCTCCAGCATTACATCACGCCGTTCCTTATAAATGCTGCGAATGACTTTCACATGTTCGTCCAGGAAACCGCCCTTGCCAACCTCATAAGCCACCATCTGGTTAAAGGTAGCGGTGTGCAGGTCGGCAGCCTGTTTGGTGTGCACCATCTTCTTAATCACCTGTTCCGGGGCGATCACCCATGCCAGCCTTATGCCTGGGGCAAGCAGCTTTGAGAAGGTGCTTAAGTAAATTACATTCCCGGTGTATGTGCCATCGTCCCCGCGGTATTTGCTGTCCAGGTAGACCAGCGATGGTAAGTGTTCGCCTTCATAACGCAGCTGTCCATATGGGTCATCTTCTACGATCGGCACGCCATATTTATCCGCCAATTCAACAATTCTTTGCCGGCGCTCCAGGCTCAGTGTTGCGCCACTGGGGTTTTGAAAATTGGGCAATACGTAGATAAATTTTGGACCAATTCGCAGGGCTTTTTCCAACTCATCCACGATCATCCCATTTTCATCCATTGGCACCGAAATATATTGTGCCCCGTATGAATTCCAGGCTTGCAGTGCTCCCAAGTAGGTAGGGGATTCTACGACGATATAGTCACCGCGGTTTAACAACAACCTGCCCAAGAAGTCGAGCGCCTGTTGTGACCCGGAAGTGATCAAGATATTATCTGGTTTTACATCCACACTGTATCGCGCGGTATGTCGTGCAATCATCTCACGTAGCGGCAGGTAGCCTTCCGTTGTTCCATATTGCAATGCCTGTGCACCGAAATGATCCAGCACATAATTGCAGGCATCTTTGAACTCCTTCAAGGGAAATACTTCCGGGGCTGGCAGCCCGCCCCCGAATGAAATAATATCCGGTTGCTCAGTCAGCTTGAGTAATTCTCGAATTACCGAACTTCCCATCTTTTGCATGCGATGAGCGTAACGATATTCCCAGGGTGTTTCCATTCACTCTCCTTGTTTCAATTAGCTGATTTCCCGCGCGCAATTCGCGATAGGGAT
>CAIVSQ010000138.1 GCA_903908605.1 uncultured Anaerolineae bacterium | reverse complement strand
CTTGCATGCGTCATGCCCAACGTCGGGTAGTTACAGTAGCCGTGGATAGCATGACATTTCGGCAGCCAATTAAAATTGGAGATTTGGTTACATTGACTGCCGAGGTCACTTATACAGGCAGAACTTCCATCGAAGCCGAGGTCAATGTTCAGGCAGAGAACCCCGTAACCGGTGAAAAAACCTACACCAATAACGCCTACCTGGTCTACGTAGCCCTCGACGACCAGGGAAACCCCACGGAGGTGCCTGCCATTTTTGCTGAAACCCCCGAAGAACAGGCTCGGCTTGATAAAGGTAAAATTCGCCAGTTGCAGAGGTTGAATAGATAACCTGATGACAACTCCAGAACAAACCAGCTCAAATACTCCATCAACCAGCGCACCTAACGACAGGCCCGCGCGCAATTTTCGGTCGCTCAAAGAACTGCTTGATTACGCCTCCGGCAAGGAATTGGCCAAAGCCATGGATCAGATTGGCGATTCCGGACTTGCAGAACCGCTGCCTTTCCCTTTCCTGGCAATTGTTGGCCAGAGCGAAATGAAGCTGGCACTCATGCTGGGGTTAATCAACCCTGGCATAGGCGGCATTCTCCTGGTTGGTCCACGCGGAACAGGGAAAACAACGGCTGTCCGTTCTTTGCTTGACTTGCTCCCGCAAATAGAGCGATCCACCTGTTATTACGGTTGTTTACCGGAAGATGTAGAAACCGGTGGCATCGATGCCGTCTGCCCGGAATGCGCGCAAAAATTTGCCGAAGGAAAATCTCTGACCAGTTCTGACCGGGTCAGGCTGGTGGAACTTCCGCTGAACGCACGCATCGAGGATGTGGTTGGCGGTATTGACGAGCGAGCCGTCTTGCATGAACGCATGAAAATTCGCCGCGGCATCCTGGCTCAGGCTGACAAAAACCTGCTCTACATCGATGAAATCAACCTACTCGGTGATGACATCATCGACGCGATCCTGGATGCTGCCGCCCAGGGTATCTACACCGTTCGGCGCGGAGCAGTTTCAGCGACCTATCGATCCCGTTTTCTTTTAATCGGTTCGATGAATCCAGAAGAAGGCAAGCTACGTCCTCAAATCCTTGACCGGTTTGGCTTGCGAGTGGTTGTGCGTGGGCTGGAGAACGCGAACGAACGGTTGGAAGCATACAAACGCGTCAGGACATATCAAAGGAATCCACGTGCCATGATCTTGCAGTACAGCGAAGAAATCCTGGCTGCCGGTCATGAACTTCAGGAGGCTCGCAATCACCTTAACGAGGTATCTCTGCCAAATGAGTTAGCCAACCAGGCCATCCAGGTCATCCAAAAAATGGGAATTGACTCGCTGCGCGCCGAGATTACCTGGTTTGAAGCAGCGCGAGCCTATTGCGCAGCCGATGCCCGTCGCGAAGTCAGCCTGCAGGATTTAATTACTGTGGCACCGATGGCGCTGCGCCTGCGCCGGTCCAGCTTCATCTCCCAGTACTTTGACCAGCAAAAAACCGAGGAAGATGAAATGACCGAACTGTTAGGGCATTTCTCCTGACATCCTGACCCGCTTTTCTTTCCACCCAGGCAACCAACCTAACGTGTCACGCACTTTCTTCAAATCCCACTCTCCATTAATTTTCATCCTGTTGCTAAACCTGGCAATAGGACTTTTGACTTTTAGAAATTATGGAATGTCCTGGGACGAGCCACTCTTTTATAATTATGCCGATTCAATTCGGATGGCGTACACACCGCAAGCATTGACACCCGGATTTGATTTTTACCAGGTATTTGGGCGCAGTCCAGAAGATCATAAAATTTACGGTCCGGCCTACCTCTTGCTAGCAAGGCCACTTCAACAACTGGTTATGAAACTTGCGAATGTTGATGTTCCCTCGGCCTGGCACCTGGTAAATTTTTTCGCCTTCCAACTAGGGTTTGTGGCATTTTACCTTTTGCTCTTACGCTGGTTTGATCCCTGGCCTGCCACGGCTACTGCCGCGTTCTTTGCCTGGCAACCTTTATTTTGGGGACATGCATTCATCAATCCTAAAGACATCCCATTCATGGTGTTTTTTCTACTTGCTCTCGTCAGCGGACTTTGGTTTATAGATGGGTTGGAACCCACTGTTAAGCGTAACCATTGGGCCCGTATGTTGTTAGCAGGCTTACTCCTCGGGCTGGCGTCGGCTACACGCGTCATTGGTCCACTGGCCGGGGTTGTTATCTTTGCTTATTTTGCTCTACGAAAAAAATGGCGCCAATGGCCATTTTTTCTCGGCTACGGTCTTGTTTCCATCCTAGTCATGTTCGTTTTTTGGCCTTACTTGTGGTCGAACCCGATACAGAATTTCCTTGGCGTTTTCAAACATATGTCAAATAACCCGACTGAGTTGGCGGTATTGTTTGATGGGCAGGTTTACCACGCCAACCTGATGCCACGCTCCTACATACCAAAAATGTTGATACTGACTCTGACCGAACCCACCTGGACCCTGGTTGGCATGGGTCTCTTTGCTGGCATGGTAAAATTCCGCTCCCGAAGCACAGATTGGCGTGCCCCACTGGCTTTACTTGGGTTATCCGGGTTGATGTTGGCATATATTCTCATTAAGAATCCAGCCGTCTACGATGGCTTTCGGCATTTTTTCTTTATCATTCCACCAATCTTTCTATTTATTGGTTTCAGCTTTCAGTGGCTATACCATAAACTTCGTCCAGGATTATGGATCATCATCATTTTCGTGCTGTTAACCCCCGGCATCTGGCAGATTGCCCATTTACACCCTTATGAATATGCCTATTACAATACGATCAAAGGCGGTGTAAGCGGTGCTTTCCGTAATTACGAAAGTGATTTTTGGCTGACTTGTTATAAAGAAGCCATTGAATGGACCGATAAAAATGCCCCCGGCTCAGTATTGCATATCCAACGCGAATTTGATTTAGCTTCCTCGTTCAGTGGATCACTTACGCTTAGGAACCTGGGCAAAGAAACTGAATCCGACATCCGCTCAGGAGATCTGATGTTATTTAATACACGCAGCAATTTAGATATCCGTTCAATTTACCGAAAGCTCCCTGTCGAACACGTTATCGGTCGTGACTCAGCCGAATACTGCATCATCAAGCGCAAGGATTAATCGAGGAATTTATATGTTTTTCCCTGCTTACCGCATAACAACTCCCAGAATGCTAATTCGTTGTTACAACCCGACCGATGCAATTTTGTTAGCAAATGCCATTACAAAAAGCCTGGACCACCTGCTACCGTGGATGCCCTGGGCAAACGCCGAACCGGAACCACTCGCAAACAAGGTGGAACGGTTGCGCCGTATGCGCTCAAATTTTGATCTGAACAACGATTTTGTTTACGGCATTTTCAATCCGGAAGGAACCAGACTCATCGGAGGCACTGGTCTGCATCCACGCATCGGTTCAGGTGCGCTTGAAATCGGTTATTGGATCCACAAGGATTATGTAAACAATGGTTATGCCACTGAAGCCGCCGCCGCACTTACGCAAGTAG
>CAIVSQ010000137.1 GCA_903908605.1 uncultured Anaerolineae bacterium | reverse complement strand
CATTTAATGTATTGTGATCCCGGTGAGGACCCGCGGGCGTTTACCCTGCCTTTGCCTGGCACGGGTTGGAAAGATATCACTGCTATTTCCTATAATTCAGAGAGTTTGTATGTTCTGGATGCAGGTGGTAGAGCGGTGTGGATTTACAATGGCTCAAGTAATTTGGAATTTGGTGATCCGACCTTTTTCTTTGGTCAGCAAGTGCCTGTGATGATGGAGCAAGCGATCGGTTTGTCGGTAGATGGTGATGACCTGTATTTGCTTCACAAAGATGGGCATATGACTACTTGCGTTCTCAATCGCCTGGAAACATCCACCACGCGTTGCAATGATCCCGCCATGTATATTGACACTCGTCCAGGGTACGAAGGCGGTATGAACCTGGGAGATGGCGTTTTTATTAACATCTTTTACACCAGCCCTCCGGATCCTTCTGTGGCCTTGCTTGAACCCTATACTCATTCGATATACCGTTTTAGCCCGCGTGCATTGGAACTGCAGAGCCAGATTCGCCCACAGGCGGGCAAGGAAAACCCCATTGCTGAGGATGTTCAGGTAACAGCCATGGCGATAAGTCCCAATAAAATGATATTTATGTTTACTTCTGATGGCAAATTGTATTTTGCCACCAACAGTCCCTGATCTCAGCGGGTTAACTTATATTGGGTATGAAAATAAACAAGTCCCCGTTTTTTAGGCGGGGACTTGTTTTTATTCGTAGAGGACGTTGGATGTTGAGTTCACACCATTGTAGCGATATTTCTCGGCGCGGGTCGCATTGCGCTCCGCTTTGTGCTGAGCGTCGATGCGTCGCTGCACGTGCGGGGCAAAATACCCGGCATAGCGTTTCTGAATTTCAGGTAACTGCCAATCGCTGCTTGTCACACTGCGTCGACAGTTAGTAGCGCCACAAGCGCACGTAAACTCATCATAGGCAGCGGTATCGCTCATGGCGTAATCAAAGCATATTTCTTCGCCGGGTTGAATGTCTCGCATGGCGACGAGCGCAATCTGTCCCGAAAGACCGGCATTGGGATCACAGCAGTGGTTGACATAATCCCCATCTCCGATTGGACGTGGGACCAGGAAGAGGTTTTCTTCGACCTGGATGCACAATGTGCGGTCACGTTCTGGGAGGTTATTGAAGGTGTCCCATTCATAGACGACACCCCCGAAAACGGCTAGGAGTTCACCCTTCCGTAATACATGGTGGGCAAAAATACCGTTTCCATTGCCATTGGCTTTCGGGCGGGCCTGGATTTTAGGTGACAGATATGAGCTCGGCTGATCGTACATTCATAAAACTTCCTTTCCGGGATGTTAAATACTATCAGCGTCCCCCCCGATTTCGAAAAAACCAAGGAAAACGCCAACGGTCTAATCATACATTAAACTACCAGCATGTAAAGGGTAGGGGGCATTTATATTTGGTGCGGATTCTTTGCGTTAACTCACCTTAATGATTTTGAGGACGTTAATTTCGTCATTTATTAGTTATTAATTTTCACGAATCGGTAATTATAATCGCGAACTTTTTTCGGTTAGGTATTGAGGTGATTAGTAAACACGAATAATTGCCTGACCGAGGTTATGTGAACTGGGTGTTAGGCTAGGAAATAAGGTTATACAGCCTGTTTTTATATTACGTTTGTTGTTGACGGCTGCTTTTTGTTGCGCAGAACTGTCCAACATGTAAAAGCCAATACCAGGATGGCAACCCAGATGCTCCACATATCACGCTGTATAGTGAGGGCTTCGCTTTCTGGATTCTGCCAGAATAAAAACAAACCAAATAGTGAGATTGAATCAAGCAAAAGTAGAAATATTGTCGAAGGAAGGTAGCTAGCCCGTCGACGAATAAATTCAAAAGCCGTATAGCAAATGGGTATCAATAGCAGGGCATAGTCATAGGACCAAAGATAAGGTGGCAGCAGGAGCCCAAAAGCGATTGCAAGACTAAATACTTCCAGGGGAGCCAGGGAGTTTCGCTTGACCCATAGCAGCCAGAAAAATAAGCCCAGCAGGACGAACGCCGCCAGTCCATACAATGCCATGGTGCAGGGTAGATCACCTGCGCACAACAGGCGTGTGTAACTCGGTAAAGTTGGTTGATTTCCAAGACGCATACCAAGTAGATTTTCACTGGCTCCGCGAAACTTGCCAATCCATTGGGGATCCTGTATTAGCCCAATGATCAGCAGCCCCAACCCGCCAGCGCATATTCCGGCGATCGCCTTCCAATTTTTCTTGATAAGCAACCAAACTCCGACCAGGCAGGTAACAACCAGAAGGGGGGGTTTAAGTGCCAACCCTGCTAACATGAGCCCCGCCAGGATGGGCCGGTCTTTTTCTATAAAAAAGAGAGCGAGCACCAGGAATACCAGGTAGAGCGCTGCGAAGGTGCCTGTCATTAGTCCCAAGAAAATATTGCCATTTAGCAGGGCCGCGAAAAGCACAAAAAGTACATACCTTTGCTGATTGGGTTGCGGCCAATGGGTGGACAACCACAGGATGCAGCCCGCGATGCCAAGCTGGGCGATGATATCCCAAAGAATATAAGCCTTGTCAATGGGCAAGCGGCCGAGTGGAGCGGTTAGCAGTGCGAGTGGTAGCGGGTAAGGAAAGATCTTGTTGGGTATCCAAGTCGCACCGTTCTCATGGTGGCCGTTGACCCAATCCTGGCTTGAATAGGGCTGTTGTCCATGCCACTGCATGTTACCAGCCAGCCAGAATGTAAAAAAGCCGTTGTTGACATAATCCACATTGCGTTCGTTATTGACAGCGATAAGAACGTAAACAGGCATCAAAGCCAGCAGGATCAGTACCATCCACCAGCGAACCAGGACCGATTTCAGTGTATTCATTGAACGCCCCTGTTTACTCAAATTCAAACCGTAAATGTTTTACTGTTAGGCCGTTATTAATTAGTTCGCGTAGTGAATCAATGCCGATTTTGAGATGCTCATCAACGAAGTCAGTATTCACTTTTTCATCGCTTTCAGCGGTCTTTATTCCATCGGGGGTCATGGGTTGGTCAGACACCAATAACAGCGCGCCGGTAGGTATGTCATTGTAGAAACCGGTGCTGAAGATGGTGGCGGTTTCCATATCGATCGCCATGGCTCGAATGCGGAGCAGGTAAGCCTTGAAATCATCATCATGTTCCCAAACCCGCCTGTTGGTGGTGTAAACAGTTCCGGTCCAGTAATCTCGTCCGTGGTTGCGGATGGCAGTTGAGACAGCCTTCTGCAGGCTAAAAGCGGGTAGAGCTGGTACTTCGGGGGGAAAATAATCGGTGGAAGTTCCGTCTCCGCGGATGGCGGCGATGGGCAAGATCAAGTCACCGATCTGGTTTTTCTTTTTCAAGCCCCCACATTTACCCAGGAAGAGCACTGCTTTTGGTTGGATGGCGCTTAGCAGGTCCATTACAGTGGCTGCATTGGCACTGCCCATGCCGAAATTGATGATGGTAATTCGCCCGGCGTTGGCGTTAGGCATCGGTTTATCCAACCCGCGCACGCCCACGTTGTTCCACTCAGCAAAAGTCTGTACGTACCGGTTGAAATTGGTGAGCAGGATATACTGACCGAACTCCCCCAATTCCCTGCCCGTGTAACGTGGAAGCCAGTTTTGAACGATTTCATCTCTAGTTTTCATGCTTCTCCCAAATCTGGTACAGGCCGAGCCTGCCACCTTCGCCGTCTGAGTAAAATGATGAAACGACCTGGAATTGATATGTAAATGCCAATTCTGTCAGTTCAGCTTCAGTAAAAGAGTGTACATAACGAAGCCCGGTTCCTCCGCTGCGCCAGTCGAGTAGGTAATCGCCTTCGTCCACGTCGGTAGGGCGCAGCCCAATGGTTTGCCATGGTTGTATGCGGTTTTTTAGCTTTTCGCTGTTTAAAAATTGCCAGTTTGATAGGATAAATTTCCCTGAAGGTTTTAACAAGCGCTGTACCTTGTGAATAATTTCCTGTCGCAGGGGCAGCCCAGGAATATGATGCATCACCGCGAATGAGGTGACCAGGTCAAAGCTGTGTGGCTCGACCGCTAAATCCCAGTTCGTGCTGGATAAATCTGCTTCGGCAAAATGGATGGGAAATTGTTCAGGGTGGTCACTGGCGGCCTCTAATAAGGGCAGGCTGAAATCCAACCCTGTATAGCGACCCAAAAATTGACTGTCGGCCAGGCAACGGGCTATCTCGCCGTTACCACAACCCAAATCCAGGATGTTTTCATGTCCTTCTAATTTAGAAAGTATAGCGCGCACGCCAGGTTGAATGCGCCGGCGAGTTTGGGAAAATTGCGCGCCAAAATCGGAGTAAAACCGATGGTTCAGTTCTTGAAGCAGTTGGCTGGTCTGGGGATTCATGGTTCGATTATAGCAAAAGGAAGAGGATTTCTTCGTCCAAATAACAATACGGGGACGCGCATTTGCGTCCCCGTATTGTTATTTGTGTTTTTACTAACTATGGGGTGGTTTTCGCAATTCGTAGCCTGGTTTCCGCCCATATGCCATCCATGCATAGACACCCAATCCCAAGGCTGATAATACCAACACAGCGCCAGCAATTCCTAGTAAATTGCTTGAACCTGTATCTGTTGCTGTGGGTTCTACAGTGCTGCTCTTGCCACCTTTTTGAGCGCCAAAATCGACATATATTTGTTCCCCGATCTTGATATCCAGGGTGTAATTAAGCTGTGTCGTTGGATTGTATCCTTCGGGCGCTGCCACAGAAATGTTATAGGTGCCTTGAACAACCTTGTCAAAACAGATTGGGTCGATACCTGCTATGGTATTGGCAGTTTTAGAGTATTGAGCTGAAGTACCGGTTACACTGACCGCGCCATTTGGAATGGTCACTTCTGTATCCTGTCTCATTGCGTCGCCATTGATGTCTTCATAAAGCAAGACACACACAATGGCTTCGCCAGGGATGGGGGTTGGTGCAATCGACGAGGTTGGAGTGGCGGTGGGAATCGGGCCACTGGTGGGGGTTGGAGTACCGCCTGCTGGACCGCCAATGCCGATCAGAAGCTCCTGCCCAATGCGTAAGGTGCAGGCTTCATCCAGACGATTTAACGATCGTAGCTGGCTGATGGGAATGCCTGCCAGCGTGGAGATCAACGAGCAGTTTTGGCCTTCCTGCACAGTGATGACGATACGCCCATCCGCGCCTGGCGTGGGGGTTACGAAGTTCTGATTCGGGGACGATGCCTGGGCGGTCAGTACAGTAGACCCTAGGAGTATGAAGGAAAGTAATAACCCGATAACTAATAACTGTCGTCTCATAAAGCCCATTATACAACAGCATGAAATTGGTTTTGACATAATGTATAAATCTTATGTATAAAATGCGAGAAATGGCCTGAAAAGGCTTGTACTTGATGTGCCCAGGCAGAATTGATGAGGCACTACCGCCAGGAAGTGGAAGGGTTACCTGGGGTGGCTGATAGGAATTTATTTTCTTACCTGTTTTACTTGTTTGGTTACAGTCTGTTTTACCCACCTCATGGAACCATCGGGGAGAATTTGCTGAACCTTGTCCAACCAGTGCTGGCAGTTTTACTTTCCGCCCTTGGTGGCTATGGCTTGGGCTGATTGCAATATTTCATGGGCAGACCGCAGGGTGCCCTCCGTTACTTCTCCGAGCATTTGGGCCAGTTCTACCAGGCGTTCTTCGCCATCCAGTTTTTTCACCTGGCTGGTGGTGCGGTTGGTATTGATTATTTTTTTAACCTGGTAATGCTGATCTCCAAAGGCGGCCAGCTGCGGTAAATGTGTGATGCAGAAAACCTGGTGGGCACGCCCGAGGTTCCATAGTTTCTGCCCGACCACACCACCGACGCGCCCGCCGATGCCTTGATCGATTTCATCGAATACCAGGCTCGGAATTTCATCGGCTTTTGCAAGCGTATTTTTTAGCGCCAGCATGAGACGAGAGGTTTCACCCCCTGAGGCGATTTTGGCAAGAGGTTTTAATCCTTCACCAGGGTTAGGGGCGACGAGGAATTCCACCCGGTCAAACCCGGTTGAATCAAATGCGACGCGCGTGGCTTTGGAAATGGACAGACCGCTTGGGTCAGATTTTGTTTGAAAATCAACTCCAAAGTGCGCAGCGGCCATTTTCAAGTCATCAAGCTCGGTTTCGATGCTTTTTGAAAGTTGAAGGGCGGTGGTTTTTCGTTTTTCTGAAAGCGTGAGAGCGTGTTCGGCCAGCTCTTTTAATAGAGTGGTTTCCCTGGTTTCCAGTTCACCAATTTTTTCACTCGCATTGCTGATGGTTTCCAAGTCTTTGCGGGCTTTTGCACCAAAGGCGATGACTGACTCAATTGTTCCGCCGTACTTGCGTAGTAAGCGGTGAATCATATCGAGGCGGTCTTCTACTTCTTCGAGCCGACGGGGGTTGTATTCGACCACTTCCAGGTAGTCACGTAGTTCATGGGTGATTTCGGAAATACTTTCGAGAAGAAGTTCTGCCCGTTCGGATAATTCAGTTTTTTTGGGGTCCAATTTGGCCATGGAGGCCAGCGCGGCAACGGTTTTACCAAGCTGGTCGCTGATGGCAGGTGTTTCAATGGAACCGTCGTCCAGCAACTGAAGGGCTTCTTGTGTGTTGGCAGCAAGCTGTTCTGCATTCGCCAGCCGATCGCGTTCCAGGCGCAGTTCTTCGTCTTCACCTGGTTTCAAGCGAGCAGATTCGATTTCCTCGGCCTGGAAGCTGAGCATCTCAATCCTTCGCGCTGAATCGGATTGGGCTGAGCGCAGATCGTTCAGTTCCCGGCGTATACCTGAAAGTGTGGAAAATGCTTTTTTGTAGATCGTTAGGTTTGCTTCGACGTTAGTAAAGCGATCCAACAGTCCAAGGTGGGTGCGTGGATCCAGGATAGAAAGATGTTCGGTTTGGCCATGAATATCCACAAGGAATTTGCCGATTTCCTTGAGAATGGTAACGTTGACTGTTCTGCCGTTGATCCTGGCGGTAGAGCGGCCTTCTCGGCGCACTTCACGGGCCAGGGTGACAAAATTTTCGTCATCCAGCAGGTCTTCCCGCTTTAAAATCTCATTGACTGGTTCGCGGATGGCGGGAGATAACTTGAACAACCCTTCCACGCTGGCGCGTTCTGCATCGAGGCGTAACACAGAGCCGTCTGCGCGTCCGCCAAGAAGCATTTCGAGCGCATCCATGATGATGGATTTGCCTGCGCCTGTTTCACCTGTGAAAATGATCAGGCCGGCAGAAAAATCCAGGTCAAGTTTGTCAATGATTGCGAAGTTTTCGATGCGAAGTTCGGTTAGCATGGTTTATTTAAATAACTGGATGCCCGAAGAACGGGTGTATACGGTAGGCACGGCGAGGACAAGATAAATGACCTGGAACGCAAAGCCGAAAAAATCGAGGCCTACCAGGTTTGAGAGAATAGCCGGTAGTGCGCCAACCACTACTGCGGCGGAGATCGTCAGGAAAAGATTACGTGAACGACGCTTTTTGATGACGAACCGTGCGCCTTCTGCGATGGCAACCCCAGCGGTGGGCGCAGCTGCTGCAATCAAAAACCAGCCGAAGAAGCCGCCGATCATGCCAATGAGCCCAATTAGGGTGCTGGCTACGCCGGAAAGGAATGCTGCTGCGATAGCGCCGAACAGGTAATCACTCCAGATTGCGGTTTCAAATATTTTTTGTTGGGAGCGAATGCATTCTGGGCAACGGTAGCCAACCGGGGATTTTATGGCGCATTTGGGGCATATTGGCTTTTCGCACCGGCTGCAGCGTAACATGGTTTCAACATTTGGATGGTTTGTGCAATGGTTGGGTAGGATAGTTTCGGTCATCGGGGTAGTCCTATGGTGGTATTCTGGTTCATGTGCGTGGTCAGGTTGCGGTAAAAATAACCAGGATCACCAAAACGAATAAACTTTACAGTATTTTCTCCAGCCCGAACATCCACTCGGTCGTCTTCTGCCAGACCAACCGGGATCTGGCCGTCAATGCTTAGAACCGAATTTTCGCTTAACACGGTCATACTAACTGTTGTACCTTCAGAAAGAACAACGGCCCGGTCCACAGAGAGGTGCGGGGCAATCGGGATTAATAAAATATTGCGAAGTTCTGGCGGCAAGATGGGGCCACCGGCGGCCAGGGCATAAGCGGTTGAACCTGTTGCGGTCGATGCTATCAGGCCATCTGCCACAAAAGTAGTCAGATATTGGTCATCGACGCTGGCTTTGATGTGAATTGGGCGCAGGTATTGTCCACGGCTTACCACTGCATCATTGAGCGCCAGCCAGGAGCCCACTACCTCACCAGAGCGGACGTGATCAGCTCTCAGCATCATACGTTTTTCAATCCAAAAATCACCGGCTAGCAGTTGTTCGAGCATTTTTTGCCATCCGCCTTCTTCCACCTGGTAGAGGAATCCCAATCGTCCTTTGTTTACTCCCAAGACGGGGATATCGTGAGGTGCGCATAAATGCCCGGCTCGCAGCATTGTGCCATCCCCACCCACCGCAATTAATAGATCAAATTCTCCTGTATGAATACGCTTGCGTAATTTCTCATCGTACAGTGAGCCGTGGGGGCAGTCCATCCCGCGTTGTTTCAAATACTCGGAGATGGCCCGGGATTCATCGAGTGATTCGATCAATTTTGGGTGGCCAGTAATGACAATACGTTTGGGAATAAAGGTCGACGTCATAGGTGAATTATATATCGTAAAACGTTATTTCTTTGCCCAAGAAATGAATTTCCCGTATTTGTGCCGTTACAGCTTTTGCTCGCATACGTTTCGGAAACCGCATCTTGTGCAGCGTGCGGTTACCTCGTGAGACCGTTGCACGTCGGCACGACGTTCATCACGGCGTATTTCGGCCAGGATATCGAGTATGGCATTTTCCAGCTCATTGGTGTAATCGATGGCGAAATCACGGTCTTCATAATGTATGATGCCGTACGGTGGGCGAGAGCCCAGGTTTTTTTCTACCAGCAGACAATAAGCGGCTAATTGAAATATATGCGCATCGTAAGGTGCCTGCGGAGCACGACCAGATTTGACTTCAACAGGAATATAGCGGCCGTTTTTTTCAACGATGTAATCGGGTTTTCCGGTCAACCCCAGGTTGCCGTCATAGAGGGGTTTTTCTACCTTTTCACCCCAAGCGCGTGTATCAGTGTAAATCACTCTTCCGCCAGGTAGTCCAGATGTTTTTTGGGTTTGAGAAGCTCTCCATAGAAGAACGATGGCAATCAGAAAAAGCCCAAGCGCAACATAGAGATAATTCATCAGCTTCCCAGTAACCGTGAAAGGCCAAAAGAGGTTAGCATGATGCAGGCTGCCAACAACACGGCGAACCCGAGCAGACGCATCAGGTTCGCCGCGAGTATCCGGCGCCCATGTTTGCGATGGAGTTCGGTCCCAGAGGCCATCTCTGCCTGGTTGATGGATTCTTGGCCGTTAAGCCGGTACCACCAGGCTCGCCGGCAGTATAAATAGGTTCCGATGTCTGATGCACGAATAGGTTTCATGGTTGAATTTCTTGGCGAGATTGAAAAACCTGGTGTTTGATAGCACATTTATTCTATCATGGTATCGTTGTTTTTTTCTCGCCGCGAATTGCTCAATTTTCTCAGAGGTCTCAGGTTGCATTGATTATTATTTTTTAATTATTTGGAACAGAACTGAATCTTTATCGCGATAAACTTCCTTCATGGCAGGATCGTTGCTCGCAGCGCGAATAAAATCGCCGTGATTTAAATCAGAATGGACATATTCGGCCGCAAAGGATTTGGAAATAACCTCTGATAGGTTTTCCACATCCCCTTTGGTAACCTTCAACCACAGGTCGAATAACTCCGGGTCTGCGATTTGCAGGTAAGTTGGATCCAGCCCGATCAGGTAAGTGTTGTGTGTGTTGTAAAAGAACAGGCGAGGGAAATCATCCCAGTCAGTTTGAAAAACACGGGCTCCGGCTGGTGTGTTTTTTACCAACCAGGCAGAGGAACCTGCGTAACGATCCACTGGGCTCGAGGTGTTCAAACTCTCTTGTGATTTTTTTATGGTGAATATAGATCCAAAAATGAATATTACGACCAACAAGCTGGTAGCAATCCATCTAATTGCAATGGGTTGTATCTCTGGCAGCGGTTGGGTGGCTGATTTCAAAAGTTGTTTGACGAAAGAGAGCCAGGGTTTAATATCTATATGGAAAATTTGGGCCTTTGCCTCATCTGATGGCCTACTGAGAAGTGGAGAACAAGCGAAGGCGGTAAAAATAAGAGCGAAAGGTGGAAAATATTCGATAAAGCGCCTGGCTTCGAATAGCATCAGGCCATAAAAAACAGCTGCCAGTAGACTAAAAGTGGCGCGGGAGTCCATTTTCCGCCCGGATAGTCCCAGGGCCAGGATCCCCATAACAAACGTCACCAGGCTAATAGGTGAGTTTTCTAGTAATTGCCCGGTGTTATATGGGTACCATTCGCTGCCAACTCGTATTGAAGTGGCATCCACCAATTTTGGCAGCATGTGGTGATAAGCAAAAACAATATTATAGGGAAAGTAGGGGTTAATGAGGATGCCCATTAACGTGCCCAAGCCAGTATATAAAATTGGTCGTAAATCTAGCCGCTTTTCTGTCACGAATATGGCAAAAGAGTAAAGCACTGCCATGGCCATTAATAAGGGGAATGCATCATAAAGCCAAACATAACCAAAGGCTAACAAGGCCAGATGAACATTTTTTTCTTTGAACATCCAGTTTATACCAAGGACCAATACTGCCAGTGACAGGGATTGGGCCCGAGGTATGCTCATTCTATAAATAAAGGCTTCTGAGATTGCCAGTAATCCCAATGCCCACAGCCATGAATAGGATACTTTTTGTTGATCTAATAAATACCAAATAGAAAGGAAGGCCAAACTGGCAAAAAATACCGCTGACCACTTAGCGCCCGTTGCAAGATCACCAAAGGTAAATGGGATCATCGCAACGTGAAACAGGAAATGATGATCGTAAAACTCGCGGGGATTAAGAATTGTTTGTGGCAGCCAAGGGAAAGCTGGCTTAAGCCCTTCAGTGCGCATTAACCAGGCCATTTTGATGTGATAGAAACCATCGTTATCTGGCAGGTCAGGTGTGGAAAACTGAACAATTGTTATTGCAGCAAAGAAAATTGTGAAAATGATGAGGGGGGTGACGAGTCGGTGGGACAAAATTTTCATAATTTATTTTACCTCGATATTTGCAACAAGACCGCCTGGCAGAAATCACCCGCCAGGCGGTCTTGTTATTAGTGGAGCTTGAAAAAATTAACCGTTTTTGTTGTCGTTATTGTTAGTGTTGTCGTTATTGTTCGTATTGGTGTTGTCGTTCGTATTGGTGTTCGTATTTGTGTTGTCGTTTTTATTGGTGTTGTCGTTGGTGTTGTTGTTGGAATTATCATCATTGATGTTGGTGTTGTCGTTGGTGTTGTCGTTGGTGTTGTCGTTGTCGTTGGTGTTGTTGTTGGAATTATCATCATTGATGTTGGTGTTGTCGTTGGTGTTGGTGTTGGAATTGTCATCATTGATATTGGTGTTGTCGTTGGTGTTGGAATT
>CAIVSQ010000136.1 GCA_903908605.1 uncultured Anaerolineae bacterium | reverse complement strand
TATATCCCGGTTGGCATCCCAGACACTACAACATTCGTGGGTACCTACGATGGCGTTGACTATAGTGCGGATTATTATGAAATCGCAGTCGTAGAATATACCGAAAAACTTCATACTGACCTTCCCGCCACCCGGTTACGCGGATACGTTCAGCTTTCCACTGCCGTCACCCGACTAAATGCTGGTGACGAACAAGTTCCGTTGGTAGATGCCAATGGAAATCCGATCCTGATGCCTGACGGCGATCAAGCGATCGGCGTTCACAAACCCCATTCGCTTGGACCAGTCATCGTCGCCATGCGCGACAAACCGGTGCGTATTAAATTCCTTAACCTGCTACCCACCGGCGAAGACGGCAACCTGTTTATTCCGGTCGATACAACTGTCATGGGTGCCGGCATGGGTCCACTAACCGATGCGGGGGCACCTTGTGACCCCGACGCCCTGGATGCTACTTGTGCAACATACAAACAAAACCGGGCCACTCTCCACCTCCATGGTGGTTTCGTACCCTGGATCAGTGACGGTACCCCGCACCAATGGATAACCCCGGCCGCTGAAACCACCGCTTATCCCAAGGGTGTCAGCGTTCGTAATGTTCCCGACATGTGGTTTGATAAGTTCGGCAATGTTATTGTAGGTATCGCCCCTGGTGTGACTGATATATCGGCCATTCCCGCACCCGGCGGTGGAAACTACCAATCAGCAGATCCTCTTCTCCCTAACTACGCAACCAATGACTCTGGTAAAGGTTCGCAAACATTCTATTACACCAATCAGCAGAGCGCTCGTCTGCAGTTCTACCACGATCATTCCTACGGCATCACTCGCCTAAATGTATATGCCGGCGAAGCAGCTGGTTACCTGATCACCGACAGCGTCGAGCAGGATATGATCAACGGCACCAACAACTCAGGTGTAAACCCGGACTTGCTTGCGCCCTTCGGTACACCTACCCTGGCCGCCAGGGGCAGCGGGGTTGGTTTCCCATTAATCATTCAGGACAAAACCATTGTTGATGAAACCACCATTAAGGCCCAGGATCCCACCTGGCGTTGGGGCAGCGGCATCAAAATTTTAGGCCGTCCACAACCCAAAACTGGCGACCTGTGGTTACCGCACGTTTACATGCCAATCCAGAACCCTTGGGATATCCTCGGCGGCGCCAGCGCTTTTGGCCGCTGGCAGTATGGCCCCTGGTTCTGGCCACCAACAGAAAACATTATCAATAAACCGATCGCTAATGAATATTACGATCCGCTTTGTAACTCTGTTTACACCTGGTGCGAACCACCTCAACGTCCGCAAAGCCCGGATCCGTCCATGACCATGGAATCCTATATGGATACCGCCCAGGTTAACGGAACTTTTTATCCATACATGGATGTTGAGCCAAAGCCTTACCGTTTCCGTGTGCTTAATGCTGCCAATGATCGCTTTATTAACTTGCAATTCTACGTCGCTGCTGATAAAAACTCTCCGACAATACCTGGTATCGAAGGAACAGTAATGTGCGATGGGTCGGCTGCTGTAGCAGTAGAACCCGCAAATTGCACCGAAGTAAAGATGGTGAACGCCCTGGCCACCAATGGTTTCCCTGAAACTTGGCCAACTGACGGTCGCGCTGGCGGTGTTCCCGATCCGGCTACCGCAGGGCCTGCCATTATCCAGCTCGGTACCGAAGGTGGCTTCTTACCTGCGCCTGTTGTTATCCAAAACCAACCCATCAACTGGAATCTTAACCCCGGTAACTTCAATGTTGGTAATGTTAACGACGGTACCCTTATTCTTGGCAATGCCGAACGTGCTGATATCATCGTCGACTTTACCCAATATGCTGGTCAAACCCTGATCCTTTACAATGACGCCCCAACCGCATTCCCCGCACTCGACCCCCGCTATGACTACTATACCGGTGACCCTTCCCAGATGGATTCTGGCGGGGCACCCACCACGCAGCCTGGTTTTGGTCCCAATACCCGCACGCTGATGCAATTCCGCGTTTCAGGTACGGCTTCCGGGCATATCGTCAATAATGCCTACGATCCCACCTTGTTTTCAAACCTGGAAACTATTTATGCCACCGGTAAAACGCCCGCCGAACCAGGTGGTAAACCAAGCATCTTCGAAGCCAGCCAGGACACCATCATCTTCCCGCAGAATAGTTATGCTTCATCTTACGGTGTGCATGGCCCAGACTTCCCGGACGATTCAAACCAGTACGCAAAAATTACCGATCGCTCGCTGACCTTCACACCTATCGGACAGACCGAACCAGTCAAAATCAACTTCACCGAAAAAGCCATTCACGATGAAATGGGCGCTTCTTACGACCAGGAATATGGCCGCATGAGCGGGAACCTTGGAATTGAAATACCAGGGACGAATAACCTCAACCAAAATATCATCCTGTATGGCTATGCCAGCCCACCTGTAGATATATTGAAGGATTCAAAATCAGAGTTAATTGGATCTCTTAATGATGGCACCCAGCTTTGGAAAATTACCCACAACGGTGTCGACACCCACCCCATTCATATCCATCTCGCCAATGCACAAATCATCAACCGCGTGGCATGGGACGGTATGTTACTTCCTATCGATCCAAACGAATACGGGTGGAAAGAAACCATCCGCGTCAACCCGCTTGAAAGCACCATCCTGGCGATACGGCCGTATATGCCAAAATTGCCTTTTGAAATAGAAAACAGTATTCGTCTGATTGATCCCATCAAACCAGAAGGCGCTACCTTAATGGGTCCTCCCGGTGGTTTTATCGACCCCAAACTAAATGCGCGTACTGTAACAAATCACCTGGTCAATTACGGTTGGGAATACGTCTGGCATTGTCATATCCTCAGTCATGAAGAGATGGACATGATGCATTCGCTGCCATTCGCGGCCACACCAAAAGCGCCAACCAACCTGGCCGTGGTCACCGACAGCACTTCAGGCACCAACAAATCGGTGCTAACCTGGGATGATAATTCCATCGCAGAGACGCGCTACAGAATACAACGAGCGACCGATCCGGACTTTACCACCAACCTGCTAGAAATTCTGGTAGCAGAAAGCGCAACTACTTATACAGACGACGCCTTGCCCGACCCAACCGCGCCTGACGCCTACTATTACCGCGTCTATGCGGAAAACGTCGTCGGTGATACCGCCACAGGCATGGCCAATTTTCCCAAACAAATCGCCATTTCTGACCCATCAGC
>CAIVSQ010000135.1 GCA_903908605.1 uncultured Anaerolineae bacterium | reverse complement strand
TCAAAATTAATCATACCACGCGACAAATATTATTTGGACCTGGTCATTATATAAACCAAATTATTGGCCAAACGGAAAATTATTCAACCTGGGAATATAATAGAGGAAAATATAGAAAAATATGATCTCACAAATTTTGAGCGTATCCAACCCATTAATAAAATTATGCCGGTCCCTCAAGCAAAAGAAGGGTCGCGAAGAAGCCCGCCAATTTATCGTGGAGGGTATCCTTCATGTTGGCGAAGTTGATGAGGCTGGTTGGGATATTGATGCGCTAATTTATTGTCCAGAATTGCTGAGGAGCGATTTTGGACAACAGCTAACCAAAAAGATTGAACAAAAGGGAACAAAATGTGTTTCTGTACCCAGAGACGTTTTTGAATCTTTTGTTGAAAAAGAAAACCCTCAGGGAATTGCGGCGGTTGTTAAACAAAAAAGAACAGCATTATCTTCGATTACTGACTGGCGCCTTATGGTTGCGGTTGTTTCTCCGCAAGATCCTGGAAATGTCGGTACAATTCTACGAACAATTGATGCGGTCGGTGTCGACGGATTGATCCTAATCGATGGGGGTGTTGAACCTTACCACCCAACTACTGTGCGCGCAAGCATGGGTACCATTTTTTGGAAGCCGTTTTACGAAGCATCCTTTACTGAATTTGTGGAATGGGCTCATGGTTGTGGAGCTCGAATTATTGGTACTTCCTCGCGTGCAACTCTGGATTATAGGAATATTCAGGCGGATACCAGGCCTGTCGTTTTATTATTAGGTTCTGAACAAAAGGGACTGTTACCTGAGCAAATGGAAGTTTGTGACGAATTGGTATCTTTGCCTATGCGCGGGCGTTCATCTTCTTTGAATTTATCGGTTGCTGCAGGTGTGTTTCTGTACGCATTAAGTGATTTTCGCAAATAATCAGATGAAAATATAAATATTCACGGTGCGAAGAACCCTGCAAGAAAAAAATATTTGATAAAATAACCCATCTATTTTCTAGGAGGCTACTATGGCAGTCAAAAGACCTGGTGTAATTGCAATCCTGACAGGGGGAGGCGATGTGCCAGGATTAAATCCGGCAATTCGTGCGGTAACTATTCGTGCGCTTCGTGAAGGTTATAAGGTAGTTGGTATTCGGCGTGGTTGGGGTGGTTTGACCGACATCATTCGAGATAAAAATGCTGATAATAGCAACAATTTTCAATTCTTGAATGAGGAAATTGTCAATCGCGCCGGTCGTACTGGTGGTACCTTTCTGCATACCTCTAGAACTAATCCAAGCAAGATTAAAGCCGAAGATGTGCCTGCGCACCTCAAGGATAAATATAACGAGGCGCGCAACGACATAACCCCAGAGGTATTGAAAAATCTGGATTTCCTGGGCGTAGATTACTTGATTCCGATTGGTGGAGATGATACTCTTAGCTATGCCGTTCGGCTCTATCAGGAGGGTGTTCGTGTTGTGGCTATTCCCAAGACAATGGATAACGATGTGCCCGGAACGGATTACTGCATTGGCTTCAGCACATGCGTTACTCGTACCATTGCGTTGACTAACAGCTTGCGCACTACGGCTGGCTCACATGAACGCTTTTTGGTATTGGAGGTCTTTGGCAGGTACGCTGGATATACAGCAATTCTTCCTACAATGGCTGGCGCTGCCAACCGCTGTGTCATCCCAGAGTTCAAATTCGATATTGAACATCTTACCGAGCTGCTCAGCAAAGATCGAATGCAAAATCCGAGCCGGTATTCTGTTGTGCTGGTATCAGAAGGCGCCACCTATGAAGGCGGTGATATGGTCTTCGAGGATCACAAGACAGATGCATACGGACATGCAAAATTGGGCGGCATTGGCGATTTAGTTGCTGACCAATTAAAAGAAATTTCCCCCAAGTACAATGGCGGTCACACGATCGATGTTGTTACCCAGAAACTGGGCTATATGGTTCGTGGTGGTGATCCGGATGCCATTGACTCGGTTGTTCCCATGGCTTTTGGTAATCTCGCTCTCGATTTAATCCTGAAGGGTGTGCATGGACGGTTGGTAGTCTTGAAAAATGGCCGTTACGATAACATGCCGTTGGATGTGGTTACAGCGACAAAAAAGACGGTTAATGTTCAGCATTTTTACGACACAGAACGTTACCGGCCAAAGTATGAAAACTTTGAGATGAAACCCTTGTTTATTATGACAAGCGAATGATTGAGGAAAAGTGGGACCGGAAAAAATCTTCGGTCCCACTTTTTATTTATGCCTGAAAAGGTGCTAGCTGGTATAATAGCCTACAAATCTTGTCAGAATTGGAGCAATTACAATGAATTTTTCAATGTGGAAAAAAGCGTTACAAGTCATTCCCTCCGTATCCAAAAGTGAGTGGGACAACCTGGAGTTTGTTTCGAAATGGTTGATTTCGACCCGGGCGGCGGTATTGGTGATGACTTTTATTTCTGCAGCGTTGGCGGGGTTGTTTGCGTTACGCGATAATAAGTTTAATTTGACTTCCTGGCTTGCGCTTACCTTTGGCCTTATCCTTGCACATGCAACCAATAATCTTTTCAATGACTACACTGATTTTGTTCGTGGGGTTGATAAAGATAATTATTTTCGTACTATGTATGGTCCCCAGCCGGTTGCAAATGGTTTAATCACCACGCGGCAGCTGTTGATTTACACGGCGGTGACTGGAGCAGCAGCGGCCGTATTTGGGGTTTACTTGCTTGCGATTAACGCGTGGAATCCAACTACCTGGATTTTATTTGGCCTGGGGGTGTTTTTTGTTCTGTTTTATACCTTGCCATTGAAATATATCGCTATGGGTGAAGTAGCTGTTTTATTGGT
>CAIVSQ010000134.1 GCA_903908605.1 uncultured Anaerolineae bacterium | reverse complement strand
CCCATTTGGTGGATTAAATCTATGTTCCAGGTGGAAGCTGTACAGGATGCCGTCGGAAAACAGGTGGCAGCCAGGCTTTCCATGGCCATCGAGGCGGCATCAGCCACTCGCCGAATACCATGTGGCCCATCTGAAACAAATAATTTGGGAATGCCCAATCTTTCCAATTGGGTAGTATTCCAGGCTGTAGCACCAGTACACAAGGCCGCTTTTTCTTCGAGAGTCATTTGTGAGATGATTTTTTGGATCTTATCCATAGTTCACTCCTCTTTCGTCATTGATTAATTGCGAGAGTTGGCGCACCTGCAGTTCAGTCATTTTATTTTTCTACTACTGATGGCATCCAAAGGTTTTCTAGGGTATCACTCATCATTTTTAGCGCTGCCTCATAATCTGGAAACATGCACAACGCCTGGCGGAGCGAAAGATGACCTTCGTTAAAAATCAGGTTGCGAAAATAGGTGGGTATTCCGGCCCGTTCAAACGTTTGCAGAATGGCAGCCCGCGCATTGACATCACCCAGGATCTCGCCTGTCTTGTCGTCTACAGTGTATGGGGCATGCACGTCCGGGTCACGATAGGGGACGCACCAATACCAGGCGCCGGAACCCACTTCGAGAGGCGTAGCGCTGCCAGGCAGGGTCACCACTGCACTCGTATTCGCGGGCACCAGCACGTTCAGTTCAAAATATCCAGTTTCTATTTTCCAGGATGATTCAGCCAGCCCATATGGAGTGATGTGCCGGGTGGATGCACACGTGATTCCTCCGCCCGGTCGCGGCCGTACCGCGATACGATGGTAGCCCGGTTCTGCAGGGGCCAGACCGCCAATCGTGCGGTGCATCCAATCTGCGACCGCCCCGAGCGAATAATGATTGAAAGAAGTCATCTCGCCAGGATTGATCGAGCCATCTGGTAACATCGAATCCCAGCGCTCCCAGATGGTAGTTGCGCCCATGGTGACCGGGTAGAGCCAGGAGGGGCACTCACGCTGCATCAAGAGACGATACGCGGTCAGATAATGCCCTGTCAGACAAAGTGCGTCGCAAATTAGCGGGGTGCCAACAAAACCAGTGCGGATGTGGTAACCACCATCGCGTACCAGTTCGTTCAGACGGTTGCCGGCGTGCTGCCGCTGTTCGGCTGTGGGGAGCAAGTCAAAAACCAGGGCGAGGGCGTAGGCGGTTTCGGCATCGCTCATCAAGCGTCCGGAAGGAGTGACATATTCGCCCACAAAGGCTGCCCGCGCTTTGGCAGCCAGACTTGAGTATTTCTGCTCTGCCTCCACGCGGCCCAAAGTTTTGGCTGCACTGGCGGTCAAATCAGCAGAGTGAACAAAGTAGGCGTTGGCAACCAGGATTTTGTCTGTCCTGGCCTGGGCTGGTTTATCGGGCGGGGCCGTGGGGTCGAGCCAATCGCCAAACTGGAAACCTGTATCCCAAATGGCGCGTTCCCCCGCCGCCGCGGCAATCGTATCCACCCATGCGCACATACTTTCAAACTGCTCCGCCAGGATTTTGGCATCGCCATAGCGCTGGTAAAGCACCGAGGGGACGACGGTTGCGGCATCCGCCCAGGCGGCCGCCCCGCTGGAGTTTTTGGCCAGCACATTCGGGACAACATGCGGCACCGCGCCATCCGCTTTGCGCTGCTCTACGGTCAAATCCCGAAGCCAGGATCGGAGCAAACCGCTGACATCATACAAGTAGGAAGCGGTCGGAGAAAATACTTCCAAATCACCGGTCCAGCCCAGGCGTTCATCACGCTGCGGGCAGTCAGTGGGGACATCCAGAAAGTTACCGCGCATGCCCCAGACTACATTTTGATGGAGTTGGTTGAGCTGCGGATCGGAACATTCAAACCAACCGGTGCGCTCCATATCTGAATGAACCACGACCGCCTTCAGATCGACAAGGTTTAATTCACCTGGCCAGTCTTCCACTTCAACATAGCGAAAACCGTGAAAGGTGAATCGCGGCTCCCAGCTTTCCAACCCGGCACCGCAGAGTGTGTAGCGGTCAGTGGCCTCGGCAAAACGCAGCGGGCGAGTTCCCAATTCGCCATTCTCAAGTACTTCGGCATGCCGGAATTTAATCGTCTGCCCTGCTGGTCCTTGTACTTTGATGGACAACCAGCCGACCAGGTTTTGCCCAAAATCGACAATCGTTTTTCCAAATGGTGATTTGTGCCTGGAAACAGGCACAACCCTCTCAATACGGCGGACCGGCGGTCCAAGCGGCGCTTCGAGTGCTTGCATGTTCCACTCTACAAAACGAACGCCGTTCCAGGTTGAGTCGTCAAAACCAGGCATTGACCAGCCCGCTTTTGTCAGGCGCGCGTCGTAGATCTCGCCGTCATAGATACTATTCAACAGGATTGGCCCGGTGGCGGCGCGCCAGGCATGCGTGTCATCTGTGATAATGCGCTCGCAGGCACCATCCGCATAGTGCACCTCAAGTTGGGCCAGCAGCGCCAGCCGGTCGCCATACAGGTTGCGCTTCCCACCACCAAAACCGATCCGCCCGCGGAACCAGCCGTCGCCCAGGATCGCGCCGAGGGCATTGCGGCCTTCGACCAGAAGCCCGGTCACATCATGGGTCTGGTAGCGCAGCCGTTCGTCATAAACCGTCCAACCCGGTGAGAAAACCTGGTCACCAACCACCTGCCCATTGATCTCGGCCTCAACCAGACCTAGGGCAGTAATATATAATCGGGCGGATTTGAACCCCGGGCGTAATTCAAACTCCCGGCGCAGAAAGGGTGCGGGGTTGGAGCGGGAAGAGTCTTCCTCCCAATCCGGGGAGATAAACCTGGCGCTCCAATCGTCAGCCTGCAGCAATCCCATTTCCACATCGACCGACTCGCTCCAGGCTGATTCACCGCCACAGTTTCCCCAGACGCGCACGCGCAGGGCCACTCGTTCTCTGGATGCGAGCGGCGCAAAGGGCCACGCCAGTAGCACCGACTGGTCAGATTCCACGCGACCAGTCTGATTGATCAGTTCCCCGGTTGCATTTAATTCTTCGATCTCATACCCGCGCTGAACCCAACCCTGCAGCGCTGTTTCGATCACCCAGGACAGCCGCGGGCAATCCATACCAATTCCGAAAGCATGATTCAAATGCTCAACACGAACATGCACACGTACTGATGTCATTGTATTCTTATCCCTTGACTGCGCCTGTGGTCATCCCAGAAACAATCTGCTTCTGGAAGAACATAAATAGGATCAGCGGCGGGATGGTGATAAGAACCACATCCGCAAAAACCATATTCCACTGGGAGTTATACTGGCTCATAAAGCTAAAAAGGGTCATTTGAGCCGTGACGTTTTTGGCACCCGGCAGAAAGTACAATGGGTTGGAAAAATCGTTGTATATGGCAACCGAAGATGTGACGATGATCGTCACAATCGCAGGCCGGAGCAGCGGGAGAATGACCGAGAAGAACAGGCGCATGGGCGAGGCACCGTCGATAATAGCCGCCTCATCGATTTCTCTCGGGATGGTACCGATAAAGGCACGCAGGATGATGGTTGAAAAAGGCAGGGCCAGTGCGACTTCAATGAAAACCAGGCTGAGGATGCTCTTGTAGATGCCAAGCGTCTGCATCCAGAAAACCGTGGGTACGACCGCGGGCGGGAGCACCAATCCGGCAAACATCAGCGTATTGACCAGGTTGGCCACCCTGTCATTGCGACGCTGCATCACATAGGCAACCAGCGCGGAAAAGAGTACGATCAATGTCACCGAACTGACAGTCAGCAGCGCGCTGTTTTGCAGCGCCAGCAGCATGCGATAGTCATTGGATTTGATCACCGCCGCCAGATTTTCCAGCAGCAGGAACTTGCCCGGCAGGGTGAACGCGAAGAGCCCGGCTTCCTGTCGCGACTTGGATGCGATCAAGATGATAAAGATAAACGGTACGATGAAGACGATCCCAACCACCAACAGGGTGACCGCATCGACCCAATAGGCTTTGATAAGTTTCCAGATTTTGTTCATAGTTCAAGCTCCATCCGGTTAAAGAAGCGCATCAGGGGATAGGCTATGACTGTGACCAGCAGGAACATGATCACGTTCCCTGCCGTCGACAAACCATAGAAACCCGCCTGGTATTCCTTGAAAATGACCGAGGTCAGCACATCAGACGCAAACCCGGGGCCGCCGTGCGTCATGGCCCAAATTAGGTCAAAGGTGCGTAGCCCACCGATGAAAGAGAGCAAAATAACGGTGAAGGTGGCGTTGCGGCTTAACGGCAGGATGACATGCCGGAACTTGACCCATACACCGCCTTCCAGGCGCGCGGCATCAAAATACTCAAGTGGGATAGATTGGATGCCAGCCATGAAAAGCACCATGGCGATCCCAACCCCTTTCCAGATATCTACGATCACCACCGAATACAGGGCGATGGCCGGGTCACCGAGCCAGTCGATGCGCGGCACGCCAAAATTTCTCAGCGTGACGTTGATCAACCCGGTGGAGGGCTGCATCAGCGCATAAAAAGTGATACCCGCGGCAACCGTGCTGACAAGGACGGGGAAATAAATGACACTGCGGAATAAACTCGGGAATTTGATCCTGGAGGTCAGCAGCATCGCCAGGGGCAGACCGATGATCACCTTTGCACCGCTGGTGAGCAGGGCATAAATGATCGTGTTGCGAAAAGCCATTTTGAGCTGCGGATCTTGCAGAAAGGTCTTGTAGTTATCCAGCCCGATAAATGTCGCGTCGAATAGTGTCCAACGCGTCAGGCTGTAGTAAAAGGACATGGCGGTTGGTATCAAAAAGAACATCAAAAACAGGAGACCAGCCGGAAGGTAAAACCAATACGGGTAGGAGCCCATCAGGTGTTTTGCCCGAGGTTGACTGTTCATATTGCCTCACAATCCTGATTATTCAGGGTGATAAATTTGAGGGCCGGAGGTTTTTCGGCCTCCAGCCCTCGGGTTATTGAAACAGGTGTTACTGATCCCAACCGGGCAGGCCAAGCTGCTGTGCCTGTTTTTTCACATCTTCATCATAGGCCTTGGCGCCTTCTTCCGCAGACATTTGGCCGGAACCGACAGCCACGCAAATCTGCTCGAGATTGGGCCCCTTGATCGGAGACAGGAACTCAAGCGCAGGGTAACCATTTCCGGATTCGATGTAGCCACTAAGGTCTTTTACAAAAGCAGGAACGGTATCAGGGAGCTTTGCGCCTTTGATCAGGTAGGGGCCGCTCGGCAAAACTTTTGCGGTAATTGCATCTGTACCAGCCGTCGAGGCGACAAAGGCAAAGAAATCCATCACCGCGGCCGTGTTTTTACTGGTTTTTGGGCTGTAGAATGCCAGAGGCATCCAGATGGTGGAGCCGTTTTTGGCAGCGTCGGTACCCGGCATGCCAAAGTAGCCAATGTCATTCACCTTGTCTGGGTAGTTCGCTGCAATGGCCGGCATGGCAAAGGTGCCCATTGCGTAATGCGCAACCTTGGCGTTGGCAAGCAGTTCCAGACCCTGGTCGAATTTTGTGGTGGCGAAATCCTGCTGATACCAACCTTTTTCAAAACCTTCCTGGAGATGCTGGAAGCCAGCCAATGCCGCGGCTGTTGTGGCATACTTGGCCTTGTTGTTGGTGTAATCGTCAGCAAAACTCGGGGAGGCTTGCGCAACATTGTACATGTCGCCGAGCATAAACAACTGGGCCGTCCATGTATCACCGAAGGTTTGGAGTACCGGTGCAATCCCGGCTGCTTTGATCTTTTCATTATTGGCTTCAAATTCAGCCCAGGTTTTCGGAACGTTCAAACCGAGCTGCTCATAGACTTTCTTGTTGTACAGGATGCCGCCACCGCCGCCAAACCCGACCGGCACGCCAAACACACCACCGTTTTGTGAAACCGCCGGGGTGAAAGACTCGACGACGTTTGCCATGAACGCTTCTTTGGAGATGTCGACCAGCGTATCAGACGGGTGCAGGGCCTGCAGCAATGCTCCTGAATTGTAGTAAAAGATATCGTTCATTTCGCCGGTTGCCAGGCGGGTCTTGACCAGGTTATCCGCCTCAGCGCCGCCGCCCGCGGCCACTTCGATATCGAAGGTGACATTGGGGTGCAGGGCAGTGTAGGCGTCGGTCAGCGCCTGGATCATCACCGCATCATTTTGATTGGGTGAGCCCAGTAGGCTGATTTTGACCGGTTCAGCAGCGGGAGCTTCGGTTGCAGCGGGAGCAACCGTTGCTGCTGGGGCTACTATTGCAGCGGGAACTTGAGTGGCAGCCGGCGCGCAGGCCGCCAACAAACTAAGCAGGCATAGCATAGCGAATGCCTTAAACAGCATTTGTTTTTTCATGATCTCCTCCGAGATGGTTTTGAAAGTAAATTTTGGGGAACTGGTTTACAATTGGAGGACAGCGGTATGCATCAATTCATAGGCAGATATCCTTTCAAATCGATCTGAGCACCTGCGGGCTAGGCGGGTTCAGTTTGGAAACGAATGTGGCGTCTTCTTGTGAGCGATGTATGCCGCTTTTTTATTGCCACATCGAGATATATCTTTTTGTGTACTCAATAACAGGTAGTTATCAGGTTTATCAAGGTTTGGTTATTTCTCTTCTAGCTTACGTTGGGTAATATCCCAATTGAGCGCCACATGGCAAGTTCTTCGCTGAATCGGTGACGAATAACTTCACAATTTGTATCAATCCGCATACCTGGACGGTCTGTCAGGTTAAATGCAGGCCATTCTGGCGCCCCGGCGGCCGTTGGCTTTCCTGTTCTGGCAAAGTTTGTCCATAATTCGGCCATTGTGTGTGATGCCATAAAACGGTCAGGGCGGTTGCCTGATAGAAAACCCGGCTCATTTTCAGGTGTTTCATTGTTAAATTTGAAAGTAATATCCATCGCATGCGGCGTACCCACTGCATGATCTGTACCGGGGATTTTCATTTCTGACT
>CAIVSQ010000133.1 GCA_903908605.1 uncultured Anaerolineae bacterium | reverse complement strand
CTGGATTTAAGGATGCGCGGTGTTTTCCCCAGCGTCTCGGCCGGGCTATAGCCATAAATTTTTTCGAAGGCCTGGTTGGTGTAAGTAATGACACCCATGGTGTCGGTCAGGAAGATGGCGTCATTAGAGTGTTCAATGCCCAGTCCCAACTTGAGGATCTGTTCTTCGGCCACCTTGCGCAGGCTGATATCGGTAACATAGGCCATGTTGGCCGGGCCATCGGCCAGTTCCACCTGGCTGACTGCCACATGGACGGGGATCTGCCCGCCGCTGCTGTGCAGGCCAAGTGAGTCAAATTCGGGCGGTACTGGCAGCCCTTGCGCACGCCGGCTGGTGCGTTCCTGCAGATTGGATTGAAACTGCGGTGCGAAAAAGTCGAGTATTGGGCGCCCAACAAATTCATCCAGTTCTTTCAGTCCAAAGAGCTGCAGGAAGCGTGGGTTGGCGTACAGGCCCTTCCCTTCACGGCTAAGGGTGATGGCCACCTGGGACTGTTCAAAGAGGGCTCTGAAGCGTCGTTCGCTGGCTTGCAGGGCTTGCTCGGCCTGTTTGTTTTCGGTAATGTCGATCAGGTTGCCAATAATGGCCGGCTGATCCTCGATTTCGGTGCGCACACCCATTACTCGCAGGCAGCGGATTTCACCGTCCTTGCGCAGACCGCGGAATTCGTATTGAACGCTGTGGGTTTCGCCATTCAGGCGGGCGTTGATATTTTCACCCACCAGAGCCTGGTCATCGGGATGAATGATTAAGAAGGGTGATTTTCCGACCAGTTCTTCACGTGAGTAGTTAAAAATGTGGGCCAGGGCCGGGTTGACATAGGTAAAAACGCCTTCCTGGATGATGTAAACACCCACCAGTGCGTCTTCGCTGATGGCACGGTAGCGCAGTTCGCTCTGGTTGAGGGCCTGTTCGGCCTGCTTGCGGGCGGTGATGTCGCGGCTGGTGATGATCATCTCGCCCACGTCGGGGTCTTCGAGACGGTTTTGTATATTTGCTTCCACCCACGTCCAGCCGGTAAGCTTATTACGAACACGGAAAATGACGGTGTAGGCCAGGCCGGGGGTGGCCAGGCTGTGCTGCCAGGTGGCATTTATATTCGGCAGGTCATCGGGGTGGACCATCTCGAAGACGCTGCGCCCAATCCGTTCGGAATTGGTGAACTGGGTGACTTGTTCGGTGGTGGGGCTGCGGTAAGTGCTGAACCCATCTGCATCACAAAAGGTGAACCCATCGGTGCTGTTTTCTACCACGGCGCGAAATTTGGCTTCGCTGCGGCGCAGGGCTTGTTCGGTTTCACGCTTGCGGGTTTCTTCGTCGATCGAATTCAGCCCAAAGGCGATGTCATTGGCCAGCTCGATCAGCAGGTCGCTCTCCTCCTGGTCAAAGTTGTTGATTCGGCCGGCATAGACCACCAGTACACCAAACAACCTGTTTGCATGGGTGATGGGCACTGCCAGGGAACTGCGCAGCAGGCTGTTTTCGACCGCTGCCCGCCAGGGGGCGAAGCGATCGTCTGAAAGCATATCGGCGCACAAGACAGGCAGGCGGGTGAGAGCGGCCTGGGGGCCGGGCAGGGTCTGGCGTTGTTCCGGGCTGGCATCGGCAAGGATCTGTTGCAAGAGTTGCTGGCCCTGGCCCAGGCTGGCAATGGGGGTAAGCAGGCCTTCGTCGCTATGTCCGATCCAGACATGCAGGTAACCGCGCGTGTTAAGCAAAACCCGGCAGGCTTCGTTCTGCAGAAGCTGGGGGTCGCGTTCGCGGGTGATTAACTGGTTGACATCACGTACCGCGCGAAGAACCTGGTTAAGGTGCTGCAAGCGCTGCCCGGTGGCGTGTTTGTAGATGGCCATTTCCAGGCTGGCGCGCAATTCGCGTTCGCGCACGGGTTTGGCCAGGTAGGCATAGGCATCGGTGGTCTTGGCCTGCTGCAGCAGGGTTTCATCTGTATAGGCGGTAAGGTAGATGATGGGGGTGTCTTGCTGCTGGTGAATTTCTGTGGCGGCCTGGATGCCGTTCATTTCACCGCGCAGGTGGATATCCATCAATATCACATCCGGTTGCTGGCTGAGGGCAAGCTCAACGGCTTGCTGACCCGTGGCTGCCGCCCCACAGCATTGGTAGCCCAGCCGGGACAGGCTGGTTTGCAGGTCGAGCACCAGCACTGCGTCGTCTTCGACGATCAGGATATTGGATGGTTCACTCATGAGGACAGGGAGCCTTTCGTTGAAAACTGGATCTCAATGCGCGTGCCAGATGTGGAGCCGACCTGCAGGCTGCCACCCAATTGGTGGGTGGCCCACAGGTGAACCAGGCGCAGCCCGAGGCTGCCTTGGGATTGCCAGTCCAGCCCGGGTGGCAGGCCAACGCCGTTATCGCTGACCACCAGGCGGTGAATTTTATCTATACTGGAATAGCTCAGTTTGATCTCAACCAACGGCTGCCCTGTAAAATCGGCGGGGAAGGCATGTTTGAGGATGTTGGTAAACAATTCATTGACGATCAGCCCACAGGGCATGGCGGTTGAGACATCCAGGAAGTGTGGGGCGTCAATTTGCACCGGCATGCTTAACTGGCGTCCATACGTATCCAGTACGTTGCTAATCAGTTGGCGCAGGTAAGTGGACATGTTTACGCGCGAGAGGTTATCGGCCAGGTAGAGTTGTTCGTAGACCAGCGACATGCTGCGAGCCTGGGCTTCCAGCTCTTGCAGGAACCCGCGCGTGGGGCTATCGCTGGTCTTGCCGGAGCGCATGCGGATGAGGGCGATGATGACCTGCAGGTTGTTTTTTACGCGGTGGTGAATTTCGCGCAGCAGGGTTTCTTTTTCTTCCAGTGCAGCGCTGATGTTATGTTCGGCTTGTTTGCGCTGGCTGATATCCATGGTTACACCGCCCAGCAGAGGGGCGCTCTCGCCCTGATTGATGCGAAACTTGTGCGTGGCCCAGGTTTTGCCTGCGAATTGTTCTTCGATGACTGCCACCAGCCCAGTTTGCAGCACATGCAAATCATCACGGGTGATGTTTTCGCCGAAATCATCCCCGAAAAAATCGCGGTTGCTTTTGCCAGGCATGTGGGCCGGGTCGATGCCGAGGTAAGTTTGAAAGCCCTGGTTGGCGAAGAGTATTCGTCCGTTGTCATCCTTGATGTAAGCCAGCCCGGGGAAATGCCGCATAAACATTTGGAAGCGTTCCTCGCTCTGGCGCTGGGCCTGTTCAGCCTCGGCGCGGGCCTGGCTCTCATGGCGGGACTGGGCAAGGGCTGCTTCGAGCCGGCGCACGCTCAGGTTGATGACCCAGTAGATAAACAGCAGGGTCAGGGCGAAGACGAACCAGATTGTCACGGAAGAGTGGGTCAGGCTGTTCTTGGGCAGTAATCCGTATTGATCGAGGAGTGCAAAGACCAGCCCTGTTAGAATGCTGGTGAGCAGCAGCAGGCGGCGCAGGTGCCGGCCGAACAGCAGCCCAACTGCAATGGTGAGGGCTGCCAGGGCAAACATGATGGGGCTGTGGATGCCACCGCTTACCAATGCCAGGCTGGTGCATAACAACCAGGCCGAGAAAGCCAGAACAATGCCGGCTGGTTCAAGCCTGCCGCGCATCAGCAGGGTACGTGCCAGCGTAAAAGACAGCACCAGGGCCAGGATCATCAGCCAGGTCGTAGCCAGGTTGCCGACCAGCTGGGGGGTATAGAAGATCACCGCGATCAGCAAGGCGATCCCAAAAAAGGTCCCGACTGTGTGCAAGGTGCGTGCCTGGATTGTTTTTTCTTCATCCCCTGGAAAAGTGGGTGGCTGCAGCCACTGTTTGACTCTTCTCAGCATGGGTTACCTCGTGCGGGTTTGACGGGCTGGTCATTAAAAATTGACCTTTTGGGCTGCCTTGCGCTGGGTTTTTTCGGCATACATATTTTGGTCGGCCAGGTTGAAGGCTTCAATCAGCTTGCTGTTTTCGGCGGTGGCGACGCCGATGGAGAGATGGATGGCCAGGTCGGGGAATTGGTTGTTGTGCTCATCCAGGCGGGCCTGGGCACGTTCCAGCAACTGCTGGACGGTGGTTGCGTCGGTTTCTGGCAGGATGACGGCGAATTCGTCACCGCCGATGCGCGCGAGTACATCCTTGGACCGGAATACGGATCGCAAAAGGCTTGCGCCTTGCCGCAATAGTTCATCACCGGTGGCATGGCCGAGGCGATCGTTGGTGATCTTGAGATTATCCGCATCCGAGACGAGGATGCTGATTGGGAAATTCCCCTCTTTTTCCAGCCGGGTGAGTTCTTGCTCGAAGAATGTGCGGTTGTAGATGCCGGTCAGGGCGTCGTGGGTGCTTTGGTGCAGCAGCTCAGCCTGGATATTTTTACGTTGGATGATCTCCTGGCGGGCCTGTTGCATGTTTTCGCGCATGTTGTTGGACAACATGCTGATCGCCAGGGTGGTCACCAACAGGATGGTGGTAACAATGATGAAATCGACCAGCCCGGGCGGGTCATTGGGAATTGTTTTGTAGAGTCCGAATTTGTCGCCGAAGACTAACCAGCCCGCGGCGGCCACAGTCAGCAAGAAAGTTACCTGGAAATCAGTTTTATTCATAAACAGGCTGGCGATGATAATGATGGCCGGGAAACCCATAATGCCCAGGTCGTGGATGCCCTGCCCAAAGGTGCACAGGATGGCGACCGACACAAGCGCGATCATGATGACGCTGAAGCCGCCTACGCGCAGCAGGCGGCGCTGAAGTAAAAATAAGGGCAGGGTCAGCAGGATACTGGCTGCCAATGCAAAGGTGGTCAGCCCATGGTCGCTATAGATAAGCCCGATGATGAACATGAAGAAATAGGCTGCCATCAATATATAGGTGATGCGAATCAGGATGCTCCTGGTAAGTTCGTCATCAGCATTTAATAAATGGATGGTGGGGGTGCGCAGCTTCATGAACTTGCTCTTAGGGTAAGTGGGCTGATCATATTTTTCAGGCCAGGCGCTGCTGGATTGGGGTTTGCGGGAAAACGAACGTGGGGGTCGGTTGGACAAGCGTACATCACCAGACCTGAAAATGGCCGGCGAATATCTGTCCGCGTGATGCGCGGATTAATTGTAGTGACGAAAGCCATTTCTTTTCTCAGCGTGCATGTTTCCCTATCTACCAGCGTGTTGGTGACGGATCACCCGTGGGCGATCGCGGTAATGAAAAGCACGGCGTATTGAATGGCGGCGATGGATGTTGTCGACAATTTCTGCGGGGTAACCCGGGAGTGCCATGTGGGGGAAATTTCATTAATTGTATCACCAAGCTGAAAATAAAAAAGCGGCCAGGGCTATCGCCTCTAATTTTGTCCAGATAGGTGGGTAATGAGGTAATCCTGATCCGAAGCAGCTGGATGTTGCCGGGTATGGCTACCAGCTTTTGGCGGTTTTTCCTGTTTGTGGATGTTCAGCAAAATGTGTCGTTAACCAGCCAGATTGGCAGGTGGGTTTTCCATCACCCGCCCTGCCATGGAAGATGGCGAAGTTGTCTGGGACGCAAAGAGAAAATCCTTCCTGTCCGCAAAAATGGCTCTAACACAATCGCAGCGGATCAATTATCTATCCCCCCCAATGCCAATTCAACCTTCCGAACCTAATAATTTTTCCAAGCCTGTAACCAGAACTGGCAAATCCTTCTAGGTCGCGCGCCAGATAATCGAAAGGCTGATGCCAAAATATTCATGCGCCACAATGTTGCGCATCCCGCGCATTTCTAGCCAGGCCAACTTTGGATATTTTTCCTGAATTTCGAGCGGGATGTGCCAGGCAGCTTCGCCAATGATTTCAAAATTACCGATCACAGCATCCACAGTTTTGTCATCATCGCGGATCTTTTCAAAGGTCATCCCAAGCGTGTAGGCTTTAATCTTCGCAATACAAATCAGCATATCTTCCAGGCGAATTTTCCAGCTTCTTTCAGGCGACAAGTACAACCTCGCTCAAAATAGATTCAGGCCTGCAAGGTCTTAATGCATCTGGAGTTACCAGGTCGATGCGGCGTTTGGTTAGTTCCTGCAGATAATATTTCAAACGGATGAATTCAAACAAACCCACTGGCTGATTAAATTCAACAAAACCATCGATGTAACTGTTGGCAGTTGCCTCACCACGCGCAAAAGAACCAAAAACAGCCAGAGATTTGACTCCGTGCTGTTTAACTCAAGCCTGGTGAGCCATGAGGATTTGTGATACAGAATTCACGCTTCATACCATCCGCTTGTTTCACCGCTTACGCTGATTATGCATCGATGAATGACTTCCCTAAACATCCAGATCAGCCTCCCCGCAGCTTTACTGTTCCTGGAACAATTGCATTTATTCACTTTTATACACCAGCGAACCTTGCGTGTGCGCTTCTTCGAAAGCCACCCCTGCCTACGCCAGGTAAACCCGCAGGAGGGACCAATCCGATTGCCCGTGTTTTGCTGCGTGATTTGCCCGGTAAATCATCGGTGGCTTCTTGATTTTTTTTAGGCAATACATCAAACCAGCCAGGGGAGCATTTTTAGCTTTACAAGAAAGAATGGCATCTTCACCACCATTCAGTTAGAAACGCCCTCGCTGAAGACCTTTTTGACTCGGCCAACTGCGCCGTTAACCAGACGAACTTTAATGCCGTGTGGATGATTTGGCGAATTGGTAAGGATGTCTTTGACTATACCTTCCGTAAGTTTGCCAGAGGTCTGGTCCTGTTTGAGGACGATCGCAACCCGTAACCCGGGTTTTATGTCACTCCTTTTTGTACCATCCATATAGTCTCCTTGAAACTTATGTATTTTTGTGCCGGAAAGCCGTCCATAATGCGGCAATATATTGCCCACGGTTATAAATTGCGGTTATTTCCCTGGGGCAGAAAAGCGCAACATGGTCCTCGGCATTTATGGCCGTGATGGGTATAGAATAAAGATGTGCTGATCTATTGCGTTAATATTCAGGCTTTGCTGGAGTGCCCTGATGTTGGAGGTTGGTGACAGTCCGGTTGAGCATGTAAGCGGTAAAAGTAAGGATGATGGCACCCATCCAAAAAGGGGAACCCATCATGACATGGTCATACACCAGGCCGCTTGCGATGGGTCCAAAGATATTCATCAGGCTTCCCACCGCGGAAGTTACCCCCATCAGCTCGCCCATTTCATGCGATGAGACTCTTTCGGCGGTAAGTGAGGTAAGGGCCGGAAAGATAAAAGCGCTCGTGCCGCTGGCCAGCGTATTGATAACAAAGAAAGATCCCAGGAAAGGGGCGAAAAACATAACCACATTCAGTAATGCAGACCCCAGCAGGCCTGCGACTGCCGAAATTTTTTCGCCAAAACGCGGCACCCAACGCGGCACCAGGAAGAAATTGGTAAAGGTGATGAATACACCCGCCATGATCAACATGAAACTGACCTGCCAGGTCTGCGCGGAAAATTTCTGGATGATGAATAACGCGGCTGTGCTGTTGATAGCGTTGAACGCAAAGCCAAACAAGGCGCTGACAACCAGTAAGGCTCCCAGGCCCGGTTTACGCGCCATGTCAACGATGGAAATGATCGGGTTGAAATCGCGCAGGCGTATTGGTGTGGTGACTCGCTTTTCTACGGGAAGTGATTCTGGGAGAAGAAAAATGCTCAACAGTACAGTCACACAGGTGATCCCGGCGGCAACATAGGCCGGTGCTTCCAAAAAGAATTGGCCAAACAGGCCGCCCAGGGCTGGGCCGAGGATCAGGCCAAGACTCCAGGCAGAGGAGATGATGGCGAAGTTTTTGGATCGTTCGCCGGGTTTGGAAACGTCGGCAATATAGGCAGAGGCGGTCGAGAGGTTGCCGCCAGTGATACCCCCAACCAGCCTGCCCAGAAACAATATCGTCAGCGAGCCGCCCCAGGCGAAAATGAAATATCCCAGCGCCTGCCCAACCAGGCTGACCAGCAGCACAGGGCGGCGTCCGAGCCTGTCCCCCAGTTTGCCGATAAATGGCGTGGCGATAAATTGCCCGATGGAATAAATGACAGGCACCATGTTTACCATTAACGCAGAAGTACTGTAGCGCATGATGATTTGGGGGGCGACTGGCGAGAGAATAGTTATACCGATGATATCCATCAGCATGATAAAGAAAATCAGGCCGAGTGAGTTACGGTTTTCTGGGGCTGTCTGAGGTTGTTTGCCTGTATCGGGCAGGCCTGGCGATGTTTGCAGTGACACCGGCGTGACTCCATCATTTAAGAAATATCAGATACGTCCAAATACTGGAGCCTTGATAATTAACTGTCATCAGCTTCAATACAGGTGGAATTTGAATTCTATGGACTGGAGCACGGCACAGTATTGCAGTTTTCGGGCTCCAGTAAGCATTTCATTCTACACTAGTCTACTGTCAGTGGAAGGAAAACTCTGAAGGTCTCCAGGATTTTTTGTAGTTGACAACAGGTTTCAAGAAAAGGTACGGATGAGCTCCCTAAAAAAGAAGCGGAGTTTTTTTGTGGTATTTTTGAGCTAAGAACATGCACAAGGGACCAATGTCCACAAGGGACCATGTCCACAAGGGACCATGTCCACAAGGGACCATGTCCACAAGGGACCGTGTCCACAAGGGACCATGTCCACAAGGGACCATGTGCGGGAAAACAGAACAGACTCAAACAAGGTTCCACGCTAATTCCAAAGAACCATTCTGAAATAGGCTTTTTGGCAGGTTGTTCGCATGTGAATGAGTCGCAGGCCAGGATTCAAAGTGTTACATATGTTCGTAGATGTAAAAGATGTAATCCTGTGATTCTGTCTTGACACCCATGTCATTCAACAAGCGAAGCAGCTGCGCGCGGTGATCGGTACCGTGGTTTGCTACATGCAGAAGCACCTGCCACAAGATAAGATCCTTGTCTTCTCCTTCTGAGAAAGGTTTTTCCAAGAGCATATCATCCTGCAATTTTGCAAGGTAATCACGCATATTTTTCTCAACCGTATCCCAATGGGAACGCAGGACATTCCGATCGGTGAAAGCATCCGGGTTATCAGTGTTCAGGCCATCAACCCCGCTCAGCCCACTGAACCAGGCGTTATCGGCACTCATGATATGAACAAGCTGGTTTCGAACAGATCCGGAGGAATAACCAGTGTCGATAAGGAATTGTTCCTGGGATAATGAAGCAATACAGGTATCCCAGATTTTCCGATTTTCGGAAAAGTGATATTCATAAAAATGGCGAAAGGCGTTTGCATTCATGTCTCTGGTTACTCCTCGTTTTTTTTGATTAAAATGCAGCGCAAACTCACAAACAGGCTCAAGTAATGTGAGCATCCATGATTTTACGACCTTTTTCACCCGGATGTCTGTTTTTTAGAATTGATAAAGAGAAAGTGGAAACCTGCTGTCAATCACGGAAAGCCCTCAGGGCAAACGCATCTAATTTTGTTCAGCGAGTGACTTGAGCAGATAATTGCACAACCCGCGATTGTGACTAAGTCTATATCGTTATGCTGTTTGGTGCGATTTATTCGTGGATCACGTAATTTCGCAAATTTGATTTCGATCGCTTTGCCAGGTGTGGTTCGCATGGGTAGCCTCTTTCGCTAAGATTACCCTTTTACCACTAATTTAGATGCGATAGCCCTGAAAAGCGGCTGGCATTACAGGTGACGGTAAATATTATTGCCAGATCAGGCAGGATTTTATTAAAAGAAAATGCAGGGGCGCTTATGCGCGCCCCTGCATTTTTAGCTTACATCTTGGGCTTTGGCTGCCCGGGCTGTTCGGGCCCCACGCGGTAGGGCCGCATCATTTCATTATCCTCGTGCTCCACGATGTGGCAGTGCCAGACAAACTGGCCGGGGTTTTCAAATTGGGCCTGGATGCGGGTTACTTCGCCGGGATAGGCTATGACCGTATCTTTCCAGCCGGTTTCCCAAGGCTCGGGCGGACGTACTTCGCCGCTCAGCTGCACCGGTACAAGCGGTCCTTCATCTTCCTTGTCCAGAACCAGGGCTTCGCGGTTGATGACATGGAAGGCCACTTCGTGCACATGCATGGGGTGGGCGTCGGCGGTGAAGTTGTAGAATTCCCATTGTTCACTGGTACCGACGGCCGGGTTTTCGGTAATATCGTCCATCCATTCCAATTCTTGCGGAGTGCCGGTTTCATCCATCACGCCCAGCCTGGCTTCGGCCGGACCATCCCAACTCATGGCCATCATTTCCATCAGGGATAGTTTGCGGGTGATGACAGCCTCGGGAATATCGGCGACGGGCGGCAGCTGCAGGAACTGGGGCGGAGTGCTTTCATCGGGCCCACTGGCGGCGATGACGCGGAACTGCAGGACCTGGCCGGTGGTCTCGGGGTCGGCGGGCTCAAAGTCTTTGCCAATCTCGCCGCCGCCGTAGGGTTCATCCGGCCCGAGGTTGCGCAGGATGTATTCGCCTTCAGGGGTGTTGGTGAAATCGACGATCAGGTCGGCGCGTTCGGCCGGGGACATCAGCAGTTGATAGCGGTGGTCGGCGCCCAGGTTGACGGGTTGTTTGAGCAGGCCACCTTCATTGCCAATTTGCCAGACTTGCACGCCTTCGATATCGGCAAAATCGAGGATCAGGAAGCGTGCCTGGCAGCCGTTTAACAGGCGCAGCCGGTAACGGCGCTGCTCGACGGTTTGGAAGGGCCAGGTGTTGCCATTGACGATCAGGGTGTTGCCAAAAAATTCAGGGTTCCAGATGGGCGAGAGGTCGCTCTTGGGGATGTAGTCGCCCTGGTACTCATCAAAATATTCGCGGCTGTCCGGGTAGAAGAGCGAGCCGTCCTTCTTAAAGGCGCGATCCTGGATGGCGAGCGGAATTTCATAATAAGGTGTGGCCGGCGGGAAGGGATCGCCAGCTTTGGGGGCCGGCCCGGGCAGAATGGCGGGCTGACTGCTGCGATTATCGAGCACAGCATCATCGCCATCGGGGCCACCGCGGATGATGAAGAAGCCAGCCGGCCCGGCGTAGACGTTGACGCGTGTCATACCCAGGCAGTGATCGTGGTACCAGATGGTGGCGGCGCGGCCCTTGTTGGGGTACTGGAAGGTAGCCGAGCCAGGCTGCCAGGCCTGGCCCTGGTAGGCCTGGGCCTTGCCGGCGAAGAAGTCGTACCAGGTGCCGCGTGTGGCATAGTCAGCGGGGATGTCCTTGGCGGCGGGCAGGAACCAGGCTTCGGCGTAGCCATCGCTTTCATCACCCACGCCGACCGCGCCGTGGACATGCGCAATAATCGGCACGGGGCCACGGTAGCTGCCAGGGGTGTTTTGAAAGATGGGGCGGGTATCGCGCAGGCTCTCCCCACCGGCCGGGTTGGCCCAGTGCAGGGTTGGGTCCACGGGCAGCAGGTGTGGCAGGAAATTGCCCTGATCGTCGACCAGGTCATTGATCCACTTGATGCGCACCGGTTTCTGCCAGGTGGCTTCAATTGTCAGCGAGGGGGCGTTGTGCAGCAGCAGCCCATTGGGGTCATCTGCCTTGATGGCGCCATAGCCCCAAACGGTGGTCTTGGGCAGCCCGGCCGGCAGGATTTGCTGTTCAAATTGGCGCATGGAGATTTCGTAATAATCGATTTCGCCATTGGCGCCCTGGGTGCCAGCCCGGGGCATGACCGGCGGAATTAACAGGGCGGTCGCGAATTTAGTTATGTCTAGCGGTCCAAGTAGTTCGACCGGGACCATTATTTTAACGGCTTGCCGCGGTTCATATTTTTTGCTGAGCGCGTAGCCGCCAGTGCCCACCAGGAACAGGGCGCCACCCACCGAACTGATCTTTAGGAAATCTCTTCTTGATAACATCCGCTCTCCTCAATAAAAATAAAGCCGATCACGAATAAATTTTGGGTATCGAATGACCCTGTTGGGTTACCAGGTTGGACCCGCCATCTGCATTGCCCAACCAGCCTTGACCTGCCGGGCCGCACTGGCGTTACCTTGCTCGAAATATGAGAACATTATGGTGTAAATGTGGTTTTTATCTTAAAGAATTTTATAGGCAAGCGGATTATAACGATGAACCCCTTAACCCTGCGTTGGGGCTTGGTTTAATTAATGGGTTAATTTAGAGAGGGGTTAGCTTAACCCATGACTAAATAATGCCCCGAGCGGGGGCGTTATTTAGTCGCAAGATGGTTCGTGGAGGTAGGCAGGGAAAGGGGGTTTAGTAATTTACCTTCAGGTCCATGCCGGTGTAGAGCTGAGCCACCTGGTCGGCGTAGCCGTTGAAGAGCAGAGTGTGACGCCGGAAGGGCTCGCCGATGCGCCGCTCGGAAAACTGGCTCCAGCGCGGGTGGTTGACCTCCGGGTTGACGTTGGCATAGAACCCATATTCGCGCGGCGAGATCTCGCTCCACATGCTGGAGGGCTTTTCGGCGACGAGCTCAATGCGGGTGATGGCTTTGATCGATTTGAAGCCGTACTTCCAGGGCACCACCAGGCGCAGGCCGCCGCCGTTTTGGGCCGGCAGCTCGCCGCCATACAGACCACTGGCCAGCAGGGTCAGGTCGTGCATGGCCTCGTCCAGCCGCAGGCCCTCGCGGTAGGGCCAGGGATAGTGCGGTTCTTTGAGACCGGGCATTTCATCCGGGCGGGAGAGGGTCTCGAAGCGGACATAGCGGGCAGCCGGGGTGGGCTCTACGTCTTTGAGCAGTTTGGCCAGTGGGAAGCCCAGCCAGGGGATGACCATGCTCCAACCTTCCACGCAGCGCAGGCGGTAAATGCGGTCTTCGGGCGGGTAGCGCTGCTGCAGCTCATCCAGGCTGTAGCTGCCCGGCCGGTTGACCAGCCCAGCGACCTCGATTTGCCAGGGCGAGGTGTGAAAATCCTGCGCCAGTTTGGCAACCTCCTGCTTGTCGGTGGAAAATTCGTAATAGTTGTTGTAATGGGTGATGTCTTCAAAGCTGTTGTACGGGTCGCCCAGCTCATCGGTGGGCAGCGGGGTGGGGCTGGGCCTAGGCGTCTCGGTGGGGGTGGCACTGGCGGCCGCGGTGGGGGTGAGGGCGGGGGTGAGCGTGGCTGCGGGCAGGGTCGGGCTGGCCGTGGGCTGCGGGGCGGCCCCGCAGGCCGCCAGCAGCAGTCCACCCGCCAGCGCGCCGCTCGTTTTAATAAAATCGCGCCGCGAAAGATAGACCTGCTTGGGGGTAATTTGAGAAGATGGAATTGGGGGAATCTTGCTGTTCATGCGCTTGCTCCTGTGGTTGTGTCACTACCGGTAAGTGTGGTTCCTTCATTATATAGGGCTTGCGGGGAATTTTGACCGCGCTGCAACATTTTCACCGCCAGGAAATATTTTCCGTTCCTTCGGTAATCGTGCGCTGGATTATTTGTTCTCAACCAACACCCGCCAGTTGAATTTTTTACACACAAGCCGGGCGTGTTGTTGTATGATTGGGGTGTTGCAGCGCGACCGATTCATTATAGCAAAAGAGGTGAAGCATGTCACATTCTTACAATCCCGTCAGTCCTGAGATCGTTGAGCTGTTGACCCAGATCGTGGGCGCCGAAAACGTCAGCACGCGGGCTGCCGACCTGGAGGCACGCTCCAACGACCAGGGCATTCACCCGCCGCAGCGGGCCGAGGTGTTGGTGTGGGTGCACGATGAGCAGCAGGTCAGCCGGGTGATGGCGCTGGCCAACCAGCAGCGCATCCCGGTGACGGCCTGGGGCGCGGGCACTTCGCTGGAGGGCAACCCCATCCCGCTTTTGGGCGGCATCCAGCTTTCGTTTGAACGCATGAACCGCATCCTGGCGGTGCATGAGGGTGATTTCCAGGTGACTGTGCAGCCTGGGATTGGGTATAAGGACCTGAACGCCCAGCTTCAGCGCCATGGTTTGTTTTTTGCCCCGGACCCGGGCGCCAATGCTTCGATCGGCGGCATGCTGGCCAACAACGCCGCTGGTATTCGCACGGTAAAGTACGGTGCCACGCGCGATAACGTGCTGCGTATGCAGGTGGTGCTGGCGGATGGCAGCGTGATGCGGCTGGGTTCGCGTTCGATCAAGCAGTCCTCGGGCTACGACCTGGCCCACCTGGTGATCGGCAGCGAGGGCACCCTGGCGATGATCACCGAGGCGACGCTCAAGCTGGCGCCCATCCCGAGCCACTTCAGCGCGGCGGTTGCTTCATTTAATAGTGTCAGCAGCGCGATTGAGGCGGTGGTGGCTGTACGCGGCAGCGGGCTGGAACCGGCAGCGCTGGAATTTTTGGACCCGGTCACGACGGCCTTGATTTCTGGCAGCGACGGGCTGAACCTGCCCGAGAAACCGACCGTGCTGATGGAGTTTCACAGTGCGCACCAGGGTCACCTGCAGGCGACGCTCGACAGCGTGCGCGAGATCTGCGCGGAGTGTGGCTCGGTCTATTTCTTTGCCACCACCAACCAGAGCGAGCGATTAAAGCTCTGGCATGCCCGCCACCATACCTATGAGACGATTGTGCGCGCCAACCCGGGCCGCAAGGTTTCAAACAGCGATGTGGCAGTGCCGATCAGCGCCTACCCAATCCTGATCGATTTTATTGAGGCCAACCGGCGCGAGCGCGGGGTGAGTGCCTATTCCTTTGGTCACGCCGGCGATGGCAATATCCACGTCCTGTATGTCTATGCTGGTGAGCAGGAGAGTGCGGCCGCCTGGGCCATGAATACGGCAGTGGTTTACAAGGCCATTGAGCTGGGCGGCACCGCTACCGGCGAGCACGGCATTGGGCTGGGCAAGACCCAGTTTATGCAGAGCGAGCACGGCCAGGCGCTGCAGTTGATGCGTGTGGTGAAAACGGCGCTCGACCCGAACTGGATTCTCAACCCGGGCAAGATCTTTGTGGATTAGGGCCTGTACGCGCGGACGCAATAATTAGCCGAGGGCAAAATCGACGGCAGCGCGGGCGTGGATGAGGGTGGTGTCGAAGAGCGGCACCGGGCTTTCGGATGGTCCGACCAGCAGGCCGATCTCGGTGCAGCCGAGGATGATGCCCTGCGCGCCGCGTTCCACCAACCCGGCGATGACTTTCGCGTAGCCGGCACGTGAATCGGCGCGGATTTGGCCGAGCACCAGCTCCTCATAGATGACACGGTGGACCAGCTCTCGCCCGGCGGCATCGGGCAGCTCGACTTGCAGGCCAAAGTTATCCACCAGGCGGCCCTTGTAGAAATCTTGCTCCATGGTGAAGCGCGTGCCGAGCAGCCCAACCCGCTCTAGCCCGGCGGCGCGCACCTGGTGGGCGGTGGCATCGGCGATGTGCAGCAGCGGGATCGACAGGCCCTCCATCATCTGCGCCGTCAGCTTGTTCATGGTATTCGTCGCCAGCACCATGCAGCCCGCCCCGAGTCCACCCTTTATTGGTGATCTTGTTGGCGAACCCTTCCGGTCATGAATGAATG
>CAIVSQ010000132.1 GCA_903908605.1 uncultured Anaerolineae bacterium | reverse complement strand
GTGCTCATTGGAAGAATATGTTGGCCGGTTGAAAGAGGACCAGAAAAATATTTATTTCATCCTGGGCGATGACCCGAAGGCTGTTCTTCGCAGCCCTCACCTGGATTATTACCAGGCACAAGGTGTTGAAGTCCTGCTGTTGACCGAGCCGATTGATTCATTTATGTTGATGGGTTTGCATAAATATAAAGATTTTGAACTAAAAAATGTTGCCCTGGCAGAAACCGATACACCGGAAAAAGCTGAGGATAAGGCCGAGGAAAAAGAAAAGCCCAGCGATCCCGGCTTCGAGACCATGATCCAGCATTTCAAGGAGGTCCTGGGTGATCGAGTAGCCGACGTCCGTCAGAGTGAGCGGTTATCGCAATCGGTGGCGCGGTTGGTCGAGCCAGAAGGTGGCATGAACCAGGAGATGCAGCGTGTTTACAAGTACCTGGGCAAAGATTTTGAAGCCACTAAAAAAATACTTGAGCTTAACCCGGCCCATCCGATATTGAAGAATCTCGCGAACTTGCAGCCTGAATCTGCATTGCATAAAATGGTTATTGAGCAAATTTTTGACAGCGCTCTGTTGGTGGAAGGGCTGCACCCAGATCCCTCCAGTATGGTTCAGCGCGTGCAGGATATTATCCAGGCAGCCTTGGAAAAGGGATAGTGTAATATTCTACTAAAAATGGGATCGGCGTGTTTTCACGCCGCTCCCATTTTTAATTAACAAAGTGGAAAGTCAGGATTTGGTCTTAAATAAGAATGCACACCGTTCAACGAGGGTGTCTTCGTAGGGCAGATTGAGAACATCCAGGACTTCTTCGGGGCGTCCTGTGGCACCTTCGCGCGCAGCTAATTGCATGGAGAAGCGAGTGTGCCCCTCGCTATCTGGTTCGAGCATGGTAATCTGTTCAACCAGGGGGCGCAGGTCATAGGCTTTCCCGCGTCTTTCGCGGGGCATGCTGTCAGTTGCCAGCAGTTCAGTTATTCTTTGCGTAAGCTCAACTGTATTCACAATTTCAAGCAATGTGATTTCGTATATGGATGAACTGACCTGGGTTTGGAGAGGCGGATTTGTTTCGCCAACCTGTTCAACTTGCAGGATATTTAGCCCGGGCGGCACGGCGCCATTCAGGCGAGCCGGGATACCTGCCAGGTCGAGGTCACCATCAACCCACATGTCCACCAGTTCACAGCGCGAGGAGAAACCAAGTGGAAGTGCTGAAGCCAGCTGAATTTTGGGCTGTGGGTGAAACCCCTGGCTGTACATCAATGCCAGGTTGGCTCGGCGGGTGGAGCGTTCCCATAGTTTGTGTAAATCGAGGTGGCCGATGTATCTCAGCGCACCAGTTTTGGAAAATGTGATCCGGATTCTCATAATGCCTTCCTGTTTCTTGCACCTATTCCGCCCCCAATGGGGCTTATAAGGATTGTGGTAAGAATGCCGCCCGGCCCAATGACCAGGCTGTTGATGTGATCGCCCGGTTTGGCGGCGAACCAAAGGTAAGCCAGTATCCCGGCAGTGGTAAGCCCAGCAACCAGAGCGGTTGCTGGCCCGCGCTTGAGGCGGGTAATTCCAGTGAGGATTCCTACGCCGAGGGATACCAAGGCCAGGATGATAAGTGAACCAAATTCTGGAACAGAAAAGCGTAACCCAATGATGGTGCTAAATAACAGGGTGGCCATAAATATGACTGTACCAGCGGGCAAGCCCACCAGTAGATCCCAAGCGGAGGGAATAAATAAGCGAGTAGTGAAGCGCTTTGGTTCGGCCATGCCGCTTAATCACCCACAACGGGCAGGCTGATATCGACATTGCGGGCGGGTGATTTGATAACTGGGCATTTCCAGTATTCGCCCGGATTTGCACGCCGCAAGTCGTTAAATGTCGGTAGAATGCCACATGCAAAGCAATGTTGACGGCAATCCACGCGAATTTGGCCTTCTAGTGACTGGCGGAAGTCATCAAAAAGGAATTTTTTCCGTACAGCCGCAGTGATATGGTCCCACGGAAAAATTTCATCTGTTCGGCGAGGGCGGTGAGTATAAAAACTTGGATCCATCTGGTTGTCTTCAAATGCGCTTAGCCAGGTGGGATAGCGGCGTTCTTCCTGCCATGCGTCAAATTTGGCACCTTTTTTCCATGCATCATAAATGACGTTGCTAATACGCCGGTCCCCACGTGAAAGCCATGCTTCCAGCATTGTGTCTTCGGGAGGTGTCCAAGAGAGCTTGATGTTTTTATCGTGCAGAATTCTTTTAAGCAGGTTTTGCTTAAGGGTTATTTGTTCAATGGTGTCGCAGGCAACCCACTGGAAGGGGGTTTGAGGCTTGGGGACAAACGTGCTTACACCAGCATGTACTTTGGCTTTGAAACCAATCACTTTGCGACCTTCAGCCAGCACGCGCTTACAAAGATCAGCAATGGCTTGCACATCCTCAAGCGTTTCGGATGGGTGACCAATCATGAAATAGAGCTTGATGGTTGTCCAGCCGCGGCTGTAAATTTCCCGGGCGGTTTCGAGTAATTGTTCATCCGGGATAAATTTGTTAATGATGCGGCGCATACGTTCGGTGGCGGCTTCGGGAGCCAGGGTGAAGCCCGTGCCACGCCTGTCGCGTAGTTTGTCCATTAAATCCACTGAAACGGTTTCAATGCGCAAGGATGGCAATGAGATGGCCAGGTGCTTGTCTCCGAATCGATCACCAACGGCAGTCACCAGCTCAAGAATATGAGAGTAATCTGAAGAGGATAGTGAGAGGAGAGCCAGTTCTTCAAAACCGGTCGAATCGATGGCTGCTTCAACAGCCTTGACTACTTCTTCGACCGAGCGTTCGCGAACGGGGCGGTTAATCATCCCAGCGTGGCAAAAACGGCATCCGCGTGTGCAACCGCGCATGATCTCGATCGAAACCCGGTTGTGCACGGCTTCAATATTTGGAACGATGAAGCTTATAGGTGGTGGGGGTAGCTTGGCAACCATGCGTTTGGTCACCAGCTTGGGGGCTTCTGGGATAATCGGAAAGGTGTTTTCGACAGTACCGTCATCGAGATAAGTGACATCATAAAAACAAGGAACGTACACACCCGGTACCTGGGCCAAATTCCGAAGTACAGCTTGTCTGCTGTATTGGGAGGATGGGTCATGTCGGGCGGCCTGGATAACATTGATGATGTCGTGAATGACTTCCTCGCCTTCGCCAATTACGAAGGCGTCGATAAAGGCATGCATCGGCTCAGGATTCATGGTGGAATGTCCACCAGCAATGATGATCGGGTGTGTTTCATCCCGGTCATTGGAGTGGATCGGGATGCCGGCCAGGTCGAGAACGTTGAGCGTGTTTGTGTAAAGAGTTTCGTAAGGAATTGAAAAACCGATTAAGTCGAATTCTGCCAGTTGGTGATAGGTTTCGAGGGAATAAAGCGGGATCCCGGTGGCGCGCATTTGTTCTTCCATGTCTCGCCATGGGGCATAGGCTCGTTCAGCCAGCGCATCGGGGCGCATATTGACCTGGTCATAAAGGATTTTGAGGCCGACATTGGAAATCCCAATATCATAAATATCGGGAAAAACCAGTGCAACCTTGGTTTTTATCTGGGTCCAATCCTTGATGGTGATGTTCATTTCACCACCTACATAGCGACCGGGTTTTGTAACTTTCAATAAAACTTTATCAAGCTTGCGTTGGATTTCAGAGGGAGTCATCATGATGCGAATTATACCTGCCCACACCCCATTTGTTATCTAATTTGGATGATATTCGGAGTTAATTTGTACGAAATTAATCTGCAATACCGGTTATGACCTGTGCGCTAATGGATAAGTTTGTCCTGTGGTCTCAATCCTTATCCTATTAGCGTTTCAGGTTAATAGATAAAATAATTCAGGGTGGTGGTATTCCTTGGCTAGGTCTAGCGCGGTTTTTCCGACGGAATTTCTGAGGGCTTTATTTGCTCCAAAATTTAGCAATAGTTGGGTTAACTCTTTATGACCATTTTGCGCGGCTGCATGAAGTGGAACGAAATTATCAGCTTGTGAGGTGTTCGGGTTAGCGCCATGCTCCAGTAATTGCTTGCAGATATCGATAGCCCCACCTGCGGTGGCTGAATTTAATGGGGTTGCGGCCATTGCATTTCGGGATGGAATGTCTACTTGAGCACCTAGATTGAGCAGAAGACTGACGATCTGGCTGTGACCAAAAAAGGCAGCCAGGCCGATCGGTTGAAACCCATCGGGCGAAAACTCGTTGAGCAGGTCGGGTTTCTCGGCGAGGATCAGCTGGACGCGTTCCGTTGATCCTACGGCGCAGGCTTCGAATAAATTCACACCAGCGCCATTGCTGATTAGGAAATGGGCAATGATGGGTTGGCGGTAATAAGCGGCAGTCAGCACGGCCGAGATACCCCGCTCATCCCTGGTGGATAGAATGGCTAGGCCGGCAATCTCCAATAGTTGCTTTATCGTTTCGAGGTCGCCATTTTTTATAGCAGAGAAAAAATCCTGGGGAATTTGGTTGTCCATGCTGATTACCAGTAAATCTGGATAGAAAATCGCCGCTGGCATCGTGAAAACAGGTTGCCGGCGGCGATAGGTTAATTGTGCTACGCGCTGAAGAGTGGTTCGAAGGACGATGCGCTGGCGATTAAGGCTTCCTGCTCTGGTCCTGTCAGCGGTGTGAAATTTTCACATGCATTCAGGAAGGTTGGAAATATGCGCGTATCACCAGCTGTGCACAATCCCGTGATTGGGTAAGACAGGGCGAAATTGATGGCTGATTGAATCATACTCTTGTCATCAAACGGCTCGTACCAGGTACTGGCTGTTTGGGGTTTAGTTCCCCAGGGTCCACGGGTTATCGATTTGATGATCATAGTGCCAATATCGCGCTTATTACATTCTGAAATTAATTCCTCGGCGTTTTTACGATAGGTCGGGTTTGCCATTTGGACAAAATTAAGAGGGAAGAGTACCGTATCCAGGTCCATGCGACGCAGCGCTTCCAGGTAAATGGCTGGGGCGTTAAAACCGTGACCGGTGATCCCTATGTAATTGGTGAGCCCTTCTCGTTTGGCTTGCAGTGCAGCTTCGTATGCGCCTCCAGTTTGGGTAATCTGGTCCAGCTCATCGAAAGTTGTAACTGCGTGAAATTGATACAGATCGAAGGATTTGACCTGTAGACGATTGAGCGATTCGTGCATTTCTCTCCAAGCGCCTGCTCGGGTACGCTCCGTTGTTTTACACCCTAAGAAGAATCGATCTCTTTCGCGCGGCATCCATGGCCCGATACGTAGCTCGGCTTCACCATAAGATGGGGCGACATCGATATGATTAATGCCACTGCTGATCACCATTTCCATAACGTGGTCGGCATCAGCCTGTAAAATTTCTCCAAAGGCGGCAGCGCCAAAAATGGCGATTGTACTCATGTGTCCGGTTCGGCCGAATCGTCTTTTTTCCAAGCTAAGCTCCTGCAGCTTTAAAAGCCGCGCTTACGATCTGTTGTGCTTCTTCCAATACCTGGTTAAGATGAGCTTCGCCAAGGAAGCTTTCAGCGTAAATCTTGTAAATTTCTTCTGTTCCGGATGGCCGAGCCGCAAACCAGCCGTTTTCGGTGACTACTTTTAGACCACCGATCGAGGCATTGTTGGAGGGCGCTCGGGTGAGCCGGGCAGTTATTTTTTCGCCAGCCAGGCTGTCAGCTTTGACATCTTCGGGCGACAGATTTTTTAACACGTTTTTCTGAGCCGAGTTGGCGACCGCATCGATCCGTTTGTAGACCGGGCTGCCAAATTGCTCTTCCATTGTGTGGTAATGTTTGCCTGGGTCGCGCCCTGTCATGGCGGTAATTTCTGCGGAAAGCAGGTTGAGGATAATGCCGTCTTTATCGGTTGTCCAAACTTTACCGTTCTTCCTTAGGAACGAGGCGCCCGCACTTTCCTCACCGCCGAACCCGAACGATCCATCAACCAGGCCATCCACGAACCATTGGAAGCCCACCGGTACTTCGGCTAGTTCGCGCCCGAGTGACTTTGCGACTCTGTCAATCATTGAGCTGGAGACCAACGTCTTGCCAACTTTGGCATCTTTTCGCCAACTAGTTCGGTCCTGGTAAAGATACGAAATTGCCACGGCCAGGTAATGGTTGGGATTCATGAGGCCTGAAGAACTGGTCACAATTCCATGTCGATCGGTATCGGGATCATTGCCAAAGGCGATATCAAAATCATCCTTCATTTTGATAAGGCCAGCCATGGCATAAGTGGATGAGCAGTCCATGCGGATTTTCCCATCGTGATCCACGCACATGAAACCGAAAGCCGGGTCAACCGAACGGTTGACGACAGTGATATTTAATTTGTAAATATCTGCAATGATGTCCCAGTAGCCAACGGCTGCTCCGCCCATGGGGTCGACGCCAATGGCTAAACGTGACCCAGCGATAATGTCCATCTTGATCACATTCACCAGATCTTTGATGTAGGGCAAGGCGAAATCATGCGGGTGTGTGGTCTCAGCCCGGAGTGCTTTTTTAAGTGGGATGCGTTTAACATCCTTGAGGCCGTTGCGCAGTATTTCATTGGCGCGGGCCTGGATGAGGTTGGTGATTTCTGGCCCGGCCGGACCACCGTTGGGCGGATTGTACTTGAAGCCCCCATCTGCAGGTGGATTGTGCGATGGCGTTATGACAACCCCATCTGCAAAATCGCTGGTACGGTTGAAATTCCAAGCCAGGATCGCATGGGAGACCACCGGGGTGGGGGTGTAGATTTGCCCGGATGATATGCGTATATCCAAACCATTTGCGGCAAATACCTCGATGGCGCTGGCTTCAGCTGGTTCCGAAAGGGCATGGGTGTCCTTGCCGATAAACAGCGGTCCAGTGATGCCCTGAGCTCGGCGATATTCGCACAAAGCCTGCGAAACAGCCAGGATGTGGTCTTCATTGAAGCTGCCATCCTTGCTTGTACCGCGGTGACCAGATGTGCCAAATGATATTTGGTGTGCCGGGTTTTCAATTTCGGGATGGTCGGTGTAATAATGCGAGACCAGCGAAGGGATATTTACAAGGATCTCGCGTGGAGCCGGTTTGCCTGCCAGGGGACTAAGTGCCATAATACCTCCATAATTTGGAAGAAAGTGTTTGTTATTAAATAAACGAGGTTAGCTTATTTTAGCTTGATTTTATCAAGGTAGTAATCCCAATCTTCATTACTATCATGGCTTTCTCAAAGTAGGAAAAATCAAGCCAAAAGAAGATCAAAAGCGTCAGGAAGATGTCCGGCAAACCAACGTCTCGCCTTGGCAGTATTGGTAAAGCCAGCGCTTTTC
>CAIVSQ010000131.1 GCA_903908605.1 uncultured Anaerolineae bacterium | reverse complement strand
TGGAGTACAATGACCGTCCGCATCAAGGGTTACCTATTCCGGGTTTGTCTCCCAACGAATATGCCAAACGTATCTGGCTTATGTAACTTGCAGTGTTCAGCCGTTATCTGATGAATACAGAATTTATGAATAAAAAGCTGTTTTCTGTGATACTGGTCGTTTTTATCGATTTACTCGGCTTCAGCCTGGTGCTGCCGCTTCTGCCTTACTATGCCAAGACTTTCCAGGCCAATAGTTTTGTGACCGGCCTGTTGGTAGCTTCTTACGCTGTAGCGCAGTTTATTGGCGCGCCGCTGCTCGGACGCCTTTCGGATCGTTTTGGGCGACGCCCGGTGCTGCTGGTTTCCGTTTTTGGTACCTTCCTGGGCTTTTTGCTGCTCGGTTTCGCCAATTCGCTGTGGATGCTGTTCGTCAGCCGGATTGTTGATGGTCTGACCGGTGGCAACTTGACTGTGGCCCAGGCTTACATCACCGATGTGACAGATGCCAAGAGCCGCTCGCAAGGGCTGGGCTTGATCGGCGCTGCATTTGGGATCGGCTTTATCATTGGCCCGGTGACGGGTGGGGTACTCAGCCAGTGGGGTTATGCGGTTCCGGCTTTTGTGGCCGCGGCTGTCTCATTCATCAACATGATCCTGATCTACGCGTGGCTGCCCGAATCATTGACAGCCGAGATGCGTGCTGCCCGCAATGAGCACAACCAGGGCCGTCCTTCGATTACATTCTCCGCGCTGTTGGTGGCTCTCAAGCGCCCCTTCACCGGTTCGCTACTGATTTCGCGCTTCTTTTTTGGGCTTGTTTTCGCCATACTGCAAACCATCTTCTCGCTGTATGCCTTGCAGAAGTTCAACCTGAATGCCCGTGACACTGGTTTTATTCTGGCGTATGTGGGTGTGCTGTCGGTTATTACCCAAGGTTTCCTGGTTGGCCGGATTTCAAACAAGGTGCGTGAAGATATCCTGATCATCTCCTGTGTGGGTGTGATGGCGATTACCCTGCTGGGTTGGGGTCTGGCGCCCACCCTGCCCATTTTGCTGATTATCATGGCACCCAACTCGATGGCTGGCGGGATGCTTAACACTCTGCTTTCTTCCACCCTGACCAAGGCTGTGGACCCACGCGAAACCGGTGGTATTCTGGGACTTTCGGCTGCCATTGAAAGTTCCACCCGCATCATCGCCCCGACCCTGGGCGGTTACCTGCTGCAGAGTGCTGGCACGTGGGCTCCGGGGGTGTTTGGATCGATTGTTATGGTCGGCTTGTTCGTGTACACCTGGATCTCACTCTATAATCACCCGGTGGTTTTTACCCTGAAAAATGACAATACACCGGCGGCCAAGGCGATCGCAGACTAAATTTTCTTTTTTTTTTTACCGGCGGGCGGAGATTGATGGAGGAATCGTCAATTTTCACTCGCCGGTTTGTTGTTTGTGCGGAGGCGACATGACTTCCATCTGGTGGATACGGCGTGATGTGCGCCTGGCGGATAACCCGACCTTGCAGGAAGCGCTCAGGCAAGGCCCGGTCATCCCTGTTTTTATTTTTGACCCTCACCTGCTGGCCAGAACTCCGGCGCGCCGCCAAAATTTCTTATTTCAGGGCCTGGCTCGCCTGCGAGACGACTTGACCAGGCTTGGCTCTGGCCTGGTCTGCCGCACGGGGGATCCGCTCAGCGTGCTAAGAGGGTTGATGGCCGAAACGGGTGCGCAAGCCATATTTGCGGAGGAAGATTTCAGCCCTTACGCGCGCAGGCGTGACGCGTGTGTTTTGGGCCAGCTGCCACTGACGCTGCAGCATGGCCAGACGGTTCTGCATCCATTGTTGGTGCACAAGGCAGATGGCAACCCGTACACCGTCTATACACCGTTTTCGCGGGCCTGGAAACTGCTGCTTCCGGCGGAGCTGACGCCCATTGCTGCTCCACAATATTTCCCTGCTGTTGATCTGCCATCCTCCGAAGAAATTAAATTAGGCCCTGAAGAGCAGCTCTTCCCGGCTGGGGAAGCCGAAGCCGTGCGCCGGCTAAATGGCTTCCTGGCGCGCCAGGTGTTTGGCTATGCGGATGGGCGCAACCGCATGGACATGGAGGGGACTTCGGCGCTCTCACCGTACCTGCGTTTTGGAATGGTATCGATGCGCCAGGCAGTTGCGTCTGCCCTGCTCAGCCTGCGAAACGCACCCGATTCAGAATCGGCGCGTTCGGGCGAGGTCTGGTTGAATGAATTAATATGGCGTGAGTTTTATATTGCCATTCTTTATCATTTCCCGCGGGTCAGCCGCACATCGTTTAACCCACAGTTGGCGCACATCCCCTGGCGGGATGCCCCCGAAGATTTTAAGTCCTGGACAGAGGGGCGTACCGGTGTGCCGGTTGTGGATGCGGGTATGCGCCAGCTGCGCGAGACTGGTTGGATGCATAACCGTGCGCGCATGATTGTGGCCTCTTACCTGGTGAAGGATTTGTTAATCAACTGGCAGCAAGGGGAGAGCTGGTTTATGAGCCAGTTGCTGGATGGCGACCCGGCAGCCAACAACGGCGGCTGGCAGTGGACTGCTGGAACGGGGACCGATGCGGCGCCTTATTTTCGTATTTTCAACCCGCTGTTGCAAAGCCGTAAATTTGACCCGGCGGGCGATTACATTCGGCGCTGGGTGCCGGAGCTGGCCCAGCTTGATTCACTGAGCATCCATGCGCCCTGGGAAAGCGGTGTGGTTGTGCCGGGCTATCCTGCCCGCCCGATTGTTGAACATGCCCTGGTAAAAGACCGTACGCTTAAGGCCTACCAGGTCTCAAAAAATCGTGCTGCAGCACTGGGCCAGGCAGGGTAACCATGCCTGAACTCGTACTGCGCCCACTGGAAAACGATGATATTCAACCGATTGCGGCTGCATTTGCAGCCCTGGGTTGGAACAAACCTGCTGCCCAGTACCAGGCTTACCTGCAAGAGCAGCAGGCAGGCGCGCGGGATGTGATTGTGGCCGTGTGGGAAGGGGTCTTTGCGGGGTACGTGACCATTTGCTGGCAGTCCAGTTACCCACTGTTTCGCGAGGCGAACATTCCTGAGATCGTGGATCTTAATGTTTTGCCGCAATTTCGCCGGCGAGGTATTGCCAGCGCGCTGATGGATGCCGCCGAAGAACGGATTGCACGAGTCTGCAAGGTGGTGGGGATTGGAGTTGGCATGACGGCTGATTATGGTGCTGCCCAGCGTATGTATGCGCGGCGTGGATACATCCCGGACGGGCTTGGGCTGGCAAGCTCAGGCCGCCCATTGGCGTATGGCGATCATGTGCGTGTTGATGACGATTTGTGTCTTTATTTCACCCGCCCGGCCTGGACGGCTTTGGGTTGAGATGGGTGGGCGGGACGTTCTCTTCGATATTATCCGTGCATTTCCAAGGTTTCATTCAATTTATCTGTGATGATATCCGGTTCTTAGACAGCTGGCGGATGTAATTACTCGCCGGCGGGTAGTGGGGTTATCAGTCAACCAGCCTGAGCGGAGGTGATCAGGTTGGTGTTTCAACCGCGTATTACCCATGCCGAGCGTTTTGATAGTACCTTTGGCTATGAACGAAGGCTTGAATTCCGTATTGAAATGTGCATATAATAATTACATGATAGTAATAATAAATTATTGTCCCGGTTTTACAGCCCCAGCTTAATTGGGATCGGGATTGAATAGCATAAAAATTTAGGATGCGACGATACAAGAATTAATTTGGTCGCCCCTCGGACCGTACGATGATGAGGAAAATTCTTGTGGAGCGAATGGCGAAACCGACCCAAATATTGTCGGTTTCGCTATTTTTTTTATTGGACATGATTGTGCAGAAGTGAATTAAATCATGTCCTGGGAGGAGAAGAGATTATGCAACGTTGGTATGTACTTTGTAGTAAGACCAATAAGGAAAAATTTCTTTGCGGACAATTGGAAAGTTGCAATATTGAATATTATTGCCCGTTTGTAAAAGTCAAAGTGATTAACCCCCGTTCGCGAACAATATTGCCTTATTTCCCAGGCTACCTGTTTATTCATGTAGATATCGCTCAAGTAGGTTTATCGGCAATATCGTGGCTGCCTGGGTCTTATGGGTTGTTGCATTTTGATTCTGATCCGTTGGATGTTCCGGACCAGGTATTTATGGAGATTAAACATCGCATTGATTCTCTCAACAAAATCGACAGCGCACCCAAGGAAAGTTTTTTGCATGGTTCGCATGTTGTCATTGAAAAAGGACCGTTTGCAGGTTATGAAGCCATATTTGATACGTGCTTATCGGGTGGCGAACGTGTGCGAGTCTTAATCAGCATGTTAAAGAATCAACAAGTGCCGCTTGTTTTACCGATGGCTCAGCTTCAGCATGCGCAATTAGCCTGAACAGGGTTTGATCACCTGGGCAAAATTCTTTTTTCAAAAAGGCAGAATTAAGTACAAGTACCTGGTTGAAAGGTAGGGGTTATGAATAAAAAAATATTGGTCATTGATGACGATCCTGACCAGGGTGAATTGGTTCGGATTATTATGCAGCCATTAGGGATATCTGTTCAACTGGCACTCAGCGGAGCTGATGGGTTACGCCAGACCTATGCGTTGCGGCCAGACCTGATCATTCTTGATATATCCATGCATGGGTTGGATGGGTTTGAAGTGTGTTCACGGTTGCGAGAATTCTCAAATATTCCGATCATGATGATTTCTGCACGTCACAATGAAAATGATGTCTTAAGAGTTTTCAATGCGGGTGCAAATGACTATTTAAAAAAACCGTACATCAAAGCGGAATTAGAGGCGCGCGTGCTGGCCTTGCTTAGACGGTCGAGTGAGCAAACTTCGACAGAATTAACTTACATCAGCCAATATACGGATCGCGTACTGACCATTGACCTATTGGGGAAGGCGGTTAAGTTAAATGGAACCTTTGTCAATTTATCGCCACGAGAATATGATTTGTTGGAGTGTATGGTGCAACGACAGGGAAAAATTGTTTCACAGCGTGAATTGGTTCGTGAAGCCTGGGGGGATTTGAGTATCAATGATCTTTCAGAAATTTCCTTATATATTTATTATCTGCGGAAAAAACTGAAAGATGGTCAATTCGGGCACCAGTACATTCGAACATTTTGGGGACGTGGTTACTGGTTTGAGCCTCAAAACAACAATTAAGGCTGCTGCGCTGGGTAGTTTGATGATCTGTTTATCGCCGATTTTTCGAAAAGACCGGCGATTTTTTAATTTCGGATCCCATAGTTAGCAGGCAAGGTCCTGTTGCTTTGTCATTATTGGAGAGGGAATAGCGAAGCGCCCTGTGCTTAAAAGACTATTCATCCCACATTTGTCTCAAAACAATTCAAAGAATTATCAAAGAAATATAAATAATTATCGGTGTACAGTGTGTTTGCGTTATTTTTCACATAGGGTGCGAATCAAAAATAGAAGCTGCATTGCCAGACCAGCAAATTTCTAAAAAATCCCATGTCGGAATGACGGAGTATGGGAACCCCCTTAAAAATCATGAACCAGAAGCTAAAAATCGGATTGATGCTTGATTCGTTCAATATACCCGCCTGGGTGTACAGTGTTATCCAAAGAATCCAGCTCGGAAATTCTGGCCAGTTTTCATTGGTGATCTTGAATGATGGAAATAGGAGTAACAGTCATTCATCAAGTGGGGTGAATCTTTATTCCATGCTTAATCGAGTGGATGAAAAATTATTCTCAAAAAAACCAGACCCCAATCATGTCATGAATGCCAAAGAATTGC
>CAIVSQ010000130.1 GCA_903908605.1 uncultured Anaerolineae bacterium | reverse complement strand
TGGGCTGGTGGAGCGGGCAGCGCACGGTACCCTTGGAGCTTTCGTACTGGGCCAACTCGGATTGGAATTCTTCAATGCCGCCGGGGGTGGGGTAGAAGCCGATATGATTCTTGAAGGCTGCGAAGTGCACCAGGTTGCCCTGCAGGTAAAAAGTGGGCATGCCATAGCTGATTTTTTCGGTGGCAGCGGGGACGGCGGCATGAATGCTGGCGCGGATCTGGCTGAGGATCTGCTGGATTTCGGCCGGGAAGGCGGCGATGTATTCATCGATGCTGTTACTGATGGGCTGTTTGTTTTCCATGTTTTCTCCGGTTAGCTGTGATTGATGCCAGTTTCGAGCGGTTGGATGCCTGAGATGACCAGGCCATCCTGGCGCAGGTCGTCGATTTTGGCGGAGTTGTTGGTCATCAGGCGGATGGATTTGACTTGCAGTTCGCGCAGGATCTCGGCGGCGCGAATGTAGCTGCGCGCATCGGCCGAGTAGCCCAGGCGGGTGTAGGCTTCGGATTGGGAAACGCCCTGGTCTTTGAGTTTGCGGCTGAGCAGCAGGGCCAGGTGACCGTTGTTTTTGCCCTGTTGGTCGAGCCAGATGACCACGCCGCGGCCGGCCTGCTGGATGAGGCGCTGTGACATTTCCATCTGCTCGCGGCAGTCGCATTCGATGCTGTTGAAGACGTGGGCCGAGATGCAGTGCGAGTGCACGCGGCAGAGCACGTCCTCCTGCCCGGCGACCTGGCCCATGACGATGGCGATGGTTTCTTTTTGTCCATCGTAATAGAGGATCTGGGTGAAGCTGCCAAAACGGGTGTCGAGACTGCCTTCTGCCAGGCGAATGATCATGGGGTGTGGGTTCCTTTTATGGATGGTTTTTAATATTGTACAGGAAATTTGGGTAAATTCGATTTTGAAATGTGGGCTGTTGGGCTGGGGGAGTTGGCTGGCAATGGCACCCGGGTGCGACCCAGAAATATATATAAATCTATACTTCTGGGGTGTAATTCCTGATTAATTGGCATAAAAAAGGGCCTAAGTGGAAATATTAATTCAAAATTCGTGTACACTGAAACCATAGAATTCCACATTGACCCAATTTAATGTACTTAATATGTTTACCCAAGGGAGTAAACTCGGTTTTTATTTGTAAACCTTTACCGATAATGAATACGCAAACCACACAAGAATCAATCAAAGTATTTGCCTCAAACAGCGAACAAGTGACCGCCACGGGCGCTCTCATCACGCTGTTGATCGAAGCAGCGGGGGGTGTTGAGCCCGAAGTTATAGCATCTTCCCGCCGGTTCGTGCAGGTCCTATTGGATGCCTGCGGTCTGCCGAATGAATCTCTGCAGCCCCGGTCGGGTGGGCCTGAAACCACGGGGGAGGGGCGTTTCCGGGTCCGGACTGAAGACCTGGAAAAAACAAAACAGCTGTTGGAAATGATCGAATCCAGCGAGCAGTTTTCATTGGAAGGCATAGAGTGGTCTTACCCGGATTATCCAGCAAAAGAAAATTTATTGCGCCTGGCCCTGGCCGAAGCACAGGTCAACGCGCAAAAAGTGGCGGATGCCATGGTCGTGCGCTTGCTCGAACAACTGCGTGTGAGTGAGTCGATCACGGAGGAAGCTGGTTCCAGCCCAGGCTGCCGGTTGGTGGTGGCACGAGTCGAGCTTGAGTATCGCACCAGCAAATTCTCGCAGGCGCGGGTTGATCTCAAAATGCTCAGTCGACCGGCTAACCTGCCGGCTCTGTTTACCAAGGCAGTGGCGTTGAAGAAATTCATGCTGCAGTATCGCGCGAATGTTTCCAGGACCAGCCAGCCTGCCGGGCTGACGCTGCCCAGGCGTGCACTGGTGGCGGGGCATTTCAGCATCCCGGGTGGTGGCGGCACCTTTGGTGATATTGAGGCGAAGGACAAGGTGTGTGAATGGCTTTCGCAGGCCGGGATTGAATATGATGTGGCTGCCAACCCGGAAGATGGTGTTACCGGCCTGGCGCTGACCGGCCTGGATGAACGTGCCTACGGTATCTTTATTTTTGTGTGTGGTCCCTGGTATCCACACAGAAAAATCTTTGCTACGTTATTAAATAGGTTTGGTCACTGCCTGAAAATTGGGATCAACCTGACCACCTTTGAGCCGGGCAGCAACGGTTTTGATTACCTGCTGGCCCGCGACCAGGGGCAAGAGCAGCATACCGACCTGGCGTTTGGGCGCAAGGTTGATTACCTGCCGGTAGTGGGGGTGCTGTTGGTGGGACGACAGTCGGTCTATGGTGCCCGACAGCGCCATGATTATGTTGGCAGGATCATCGATGAGTTTCTCACTACCCGCGAGGTTGCCCCGGTGTTCCTGGATACCAACGCGGCCTATAACAAGGCAGGGATCAGAAATAACTATCAGTTTGAGAGCATTGTGCGCAAATTGGATGCCGTCTTGACCAACCGGCTGCACGGCCTGGTGCTGGGGTTGAAAAACGCGGTGCCGGTCATCGCCATTGATGCGGTGGCGGGCGGTGGCAAGGTCAGCGCCCAGGCTAGTGCTCTCGGTTGGCCGCTGTTGATCCCGGCGGAAGGGTTGAGCGTGGCGCAAATTCGGCGTGGTTTGCGGCAGTGCCTGGATGGAACTTTCGGGCAGGAGTTGCAAGGCGTGCAGGAGCGCGCCAGCGCATCACTTGAGCACAGGCGTGATCAGTTTATGGAAATCCTGGGTAAGTTTTAATGCGTTGGGCGGGATGAATCAGCCAACTCATGCCCAGATCTGCTGGTAAGGTAAAAAAGCACTGCCTGTGCTGTTTTTCGGACAGGGGTGCTTTTTTCTTATCTGGATGGATTGGGACAAATAAGTATGCCGGGTTATGGAAATCGCTGATTGCCCTGCCAGCTGTGGCTGTTTTGGAGTGGCTGGCAGGGGCAGGATGGTTGCAAGAAGGACGGCGCACGATAACGGGCGGCGGGATAAATACAGGGTGGCATAGATGTGACATTTGTCACTTGAGTACAAGTATGGTTGCATGTATAACTCAATGGATGCCGTTTTTTGCTTGGTGTGACGGCGGGCAATTTTCTCTTAAGCGGGCAGCTGCCATTGTTCCCCGAAAGCAACTTTGCGGGGTTTTTATTTGAAAGACACCAGAAAAGGATGTGGGCATGAAAATCATCGGCGAAAAAATCAACGGCACCCGCAAGCGTGTGGCCCAGGCCATTGCAGAGCGTGACGCGGAATTCATCAAGGACCTGGCTCAAAAACAAGCCGCGGCGGGCTCCACCTGGCTGGACGTGAATGCCGGTACGACACCCGATCGTGAGGCAGATGACCTGATCTGGTTGATCGAAAGTATCCAGTCGGTGGTGGAAACACCGCTTTCATTGGATAGCGCCAACCCGCTCGCCCTAGCGACTGCCATCAAGGCGGTCAACAAGACCCCGATGATCAACTCGATCAGCGGTGAACCTGACCGTCTGCGCGATATCCTGCCGCTGGTGGCTGAGTACGGCTGCCCGGTGATTGCGCTTTCGATGGATGAAAAGAAAATCCCTGAGACCAGTCAGAAACGTTTTGAGGTGGTAAGCGGTATTCTCAAGGAAACCCGCGCGCATGGTGTGCCCGATTCTAATATTTATATCGACCCGCTGGCCATGACCATATCGACCAACACCAACAGCGCGCTGATTGCTTTTGAAACCATGCGGCTGGTGCATGAGGCCTATCCCGAGGCCCATCTGACGATCGGGTTGAGCAATATCTCGTTTGGGCTGCCGGGCCGCTCGTATGTCAACCGCACTTTTCTGGCGCTGGCCATCCAGGCTGGGTTGGATAGTGCCATCCTTGATCCGCTTGACCGCGAGATCCAGGCCATGATTTTGGCGACCGAATTGGTGCTGGGACGCGACGCATACTGCATGAAGTTTATCCGCGCCTCGCGCAAGGGCCTGTTCGACAAACCCGAGTAAGTGAAATGTTAATCGCCCCAGGGCTGCAGCGCTGGGAAGATTTTTTTATTACATACCACCCTCAGACGGGTAATTTTTCCTGGCTGAGGGTGGTATTTTGTATTCCGACGGGGAAAATCGCGCTATAATCGGCCAATCTGTTACGCAGGCAGGCAAGGCCATTGGATAGCATGTTGAAGGCCTCCTCGGTACTGGGTCCGGGTGGTTTAGGTGCCAAGAGACTGACGATCATTGCCGGCGTAGTCGATGACTGATGGTTGTAATGACCTATCAACTCGGCCATGCCGGTGATTATTAATACATGGTTATTTTATTTATTTTTCCAGGAGTTATTCATGTCAAGCAATTCTTCAAGTACACCCGCCTACCATAACCCAGCCTTGCCAATTGAGGAGCGTGTGGCCGATCTGCTCGGCCGTATGACGCTCGAGGAGAAGGTGGGTCAGCTGATGATGTGGGATTCACGCAGCGATGACCTTTCGTATATCAACACTATTCAGCCTGGCTCGCTGCTGCACATCCTGGGCGAGAAGATCGGGCGAGCGATGGACCGGGCTGCCAATAACCGCCTGGGGATTCCATTGATCATTGGGGAGGATGGCATCCACGGGCACTCGTTCTGGAAGGGTGCCACCATTTTCCCAACCCAACTGGCGCTGGCCGGGGCCTGGGACTCTGCGCTGCTCGAGCAGGTTGGGCGGGTGACGGCTGAGGAAATGACCGCGACCGGGATTCACTGGACTTTCTCACCGGTGCTGTGCCTGACGCGTGACCTGCGCTGGGGGCGTACCGGTGAAACCTTTGGCGAAGATCCATACCTGATTGGCGAGTTTGGGGCGGCCTTAATCCGCGGTTACCAGGGCCAAGGCCTGGATGATCCGCTGGGGGTGCTGGCGACTGCCAAGCACTTCGCAGGATATTCTGAAACGCAGGGCGGGCGGGATGCCTCAGAGGCGGATCTCTCGCGCCGTAAGCTGCGCAGCTACTTCCTGCCGCCCTTTGAGCGGGCGGTGCGGGCCGGGGCCATGACCTTTATGACGGGTTACCAATCGATTGAAGGACAACCCTCCACGGCCAACCGCTGGCTGCTGACGGAGGTTCTCAAGGATGAATGGGGCTTCCGCGGTGTGCTGGTGACCGATTGGGACAATGTTGGGCGGCTGGTTAAGGAACAGCGCGTGTGTGCGACCTATGCCGATGCGGCCGTGGTGGCGGTGCGGGCTGGCAACGATATTATGATGGTCACTCCGGAATTTTACGAGGGTGCCCTTGAGGCAGTCCGCAGCGGCCGCCTGGCCGAAACTGAAATTGATGGGCCATGCGCGCGCCTGCTGGCGTTGAAATTCCGCATGGGTCTGTTTGAAAACCCGCGCCGGCCGGACTTGCAGCGCGCAGCGGTGGAAATTGCACGGGCGGATCATCGTGCCGTCAACCTGGCTGCGGCGCGTGAGAGCCTGGTGCTGCTGCAAAATAATGGCCTGCTGCCGCTCGACCCGGCCGCGGTCAAGACGATTGCGGTGGTTGGCCCGAATGCGGATGATGACTTGCAGCAGTTGGGCGATTGGTCGCTGGGGTCCTTCCAGCATCCGGCCGAAGCTGGCAAGCACCCGCGCGAGAAAACCACCACGGTGCTGGATGGCATTCGTGCCCTGGCGCCGGCTGGGAGTGAGGTTCGCTATGAGCGTGGCTGCTCGATCATCAACGATGACCTGGCTGGCATTCCGGCGGCGGTGGCGGCTGCTCAGGCAGCCGACGTAGTGGTGGCGGTGGTGGGAGATCATCTTCACTATATTGGCGAAACCCAGAGCACGGCCACACTTGAGCTGATGGGCGGGCAGATTGCCCTGCTGGATGCGCTTGAGAAGACCGGCAAACCGCTGGTGGTGGTACTGGTGAACAGCAAACCGCTGGTCCTGCCAGCTTCAGCCAGGCGGGCCGCAGCCATCCTGGAAGGCTTCAACCCGGGTATGGAAGGCGGGCGGGCGTTGGCCGAGGTGCTGTTTGGATCGGTCAACCCCTCAGGCAAACTGACCATTTCCTTCCCGGTGCATGTCGGGCAGCAGCCGGTTTTTTACAGCCAGGTGCGTGGTCAGCATGGCAACCGTTACGCGGACCTGACCCAGGAGCCTCTCTTTCCCTTTGGGCACGGCCTGAGCTTTACGCAGTATCGATATTCCAACCTGCGGACCGGTGCGGCGGTGCTGGAGCGCGGACAGCCCGTGCTGGTGAGTGTGGATGTGGAGAATATTGGCGCGCGGGCGGGTGACGAGATTGTGCAGGTGTATGTCTCGGATGTAGTGACCTCGGTGACCTGGGTCAATAAGGCGCTCAAAGGCTTTGCGCGGGTTCACCTTGAGCCGGGCGAGAAAAAGACTGTGCAGATTGAACTGGCATGGCAGGCCTTCCAGATTGTGGATGTTGAAGGCCGCAGCGTGGTGGAAGCGGGTGAGTTTGTGATCCTGGCGGGCCCTTCCTCGCGCGACCAGGATTTGCTGGTTGCCGGCCTGCGGTTGGAGTGACCAGGGCGTCTGTTTTTCTGTTTCCGCTTCATTTCCGAAGGAGGTCTGCTGGTGTATAACGTTGATTATGAACCGATCGGACGGCGTGGGCTGTGCTCTGGCGATGTTTCGCTGCTGGATAGTGCGCGCGACATGAATGTGGATATTGTCAGCATCTGCGGCGGGGTCGGCTCGTGCGGGCGCTGCGTGGTGCAGATCATTGCTGGCAAGGTCAGCAAGCCGACCCTGGAAGAGGAAGCCGAGCTGGGTGACGATGCGCTGCGCGAGGGTTACCGCATGGCCTGCCATACCTACCCGCTGGGTGATGTGACTGTGCGCGTGCCGCCTGAGTCACTGACTGCTGTTCAGCGCACCCAGGTGGAGGGCCTGCATGTAGATGTTCCGCCCGCGCCAGCTGTGCGTGGTGTGGATGTCAGCCTGGTTGTGCCTACTTTGCATAACCCGCTGGCCGATGATGTTAACCTGTGGGCGGCGCTCGGCCGGCAGGCCGGGCGGATTGATTATGCCGTTCAGCGCAGCCTGGCCGAAGAACTGCGCGTGCGCGAATGGCAGGTGTGTGTGGCCCTGCGCGGGGATGAGATCATCGCTGTGGGCGCGCCTGGGACGCGCTGGTTGGGGCTGGCGGTCGATATCGGCACGACCAAGATCGCTGCGTATTTGTTGGACCTGGAAAGCGGCAGCACGCTGGCCTCACGCGGGCTGATGAACCCGCAAATTGCTTATGGCGAGGATGTGGTGGCGCGCATTGTCACGGCGGGCAAGTCAGCAGAGGATGCGGCCCGGATGCAAAAACTGCTGACCGATGCGCTCAGCCAGATGACGGCTGACTTATGCAGTGAGGTGCAAGCCAGCCCGGCGCAGGTGGTGGATGCGGTGGTGGTTGCCAATACAGCCATTCACCATCTCTTCCTGGGGCTGCCGGTGCGCCAGTTGGGCCAATCACCTTACCTGCCGGCCAGCAGCACCGCGCTGGATGTGAAGGCGCGTGAGCTCAACTTGAAGATCGGCACGGGGGCTTATGTGCACCTGCTGCCCAACATCGCCGGGTACGTGGGCGCGGACCATGTGGCCATGCTGCTGGCGACGCGGATCGCATCGGCCCCAGTCACCACGCTGGCGATCGATATCGGCACGAATACAGAAATCTGCCTGAACCACCAGGGACGCCTGACGAGTATTTCGTGCGCATCCGGCCCGGCTTTTGAAGGCGCGCACATTCGTTTTGGCATGCGCGCCGCGCCGGGGGCGATTGAGCATGTACGCCTGACCGGCGATAAACTGGAAATCCAGGTGATCGGTGCGGAGTCGCCGGTGGGATTGTGCGGTTCGGGCCTGCTGGACGTGGTAGCCCAGCTGCGGATTAACAATGTGATTAACCGCGGCGGCAAGATGGGTGAGCATGCCCGCATTCGCCGTGGGGCGGGTGGAACCGAGTTTATCCTGGCTGAAAGGCCGGGGCTGGAGCCGATCAGCGTTTCGCAGAAGGATGTGCGTGAGCTGCAGCTGGCCAAGGCTGCCATCCGGTTGGGCATCCAGGCGTTGGTGGAGGCGGCTGGCTTGCAGGAGCAAGACCTGCAGCGTGTGATCATTGCCGGGGCATTTGGCACCTTTATTGACGTGCAGAGCGCGGTGACGATTGGCATGTTCCCGCCGATTCCGCTGGAGCGTTATGAGCAGGTTGGCAATGCGGCCGGTACCGGGGCGCGGCTGGCGCTGGCTTCGCTTGAGCAGCGCAGTGAGGCGCAGCGAATTGCCGGGTTGGATGGGTATATTGAGCTGGGTAGTGTGGCGAATTTTAGCCAGAAATTCTCAGACGCTACTTTTATGTAAAAGAGTAGATGGCGTGGAAAAAAACAACACCCCGGCGAGGTTTCGCGGGGGTGTTGTTTTAATGGGCGAGGGCGAGGCGCAGGTGCTGCGCCTGTACTGCGCCTGTACGGCGCTTATGCCTGTACGGTGCTTAGGCCTGTACGCTCGTACGACGTTGGGCGGTCCAGGTTTCGTAGCCCTTTATGATGAGGAGGGCCAGGCCGCCGATGGCGCTGAGTTTGAGCAGGCTGGCGAGCATTCCGAACAGGCCTACGCCGAAGCTTGCGCCGTGTTCGCCGTCGCGATCGCCATCCATATGGTCGGGACGGTTGCCGTCACGTTCGAAGGATGGCTGCTGGCTGCCGTTGTTGAAGGCGGTTGTGCCAGTGCCGGTGGTGGTCAGGCTGCCGTCGACTGCCAGTTTGAAACCTGCGGCCACCAGGGCGGCGACGAGCAGGATTGCGATGATTCTGAGGATGGTTTTCATGATGTTTTCCTTTTATTTTCGTTGTAAGGTGTTGGATATTACTTCTGATCGTTGATGCGGACGGGCTGGGCAACCAGGTTGCGGGCGGGCTGAGGTTCACGGCTGGGGGAGCTGGCCAGCATGGCGCGCACCGGGCTGACGATGTAGCGGGAAAGATTGCTCAGGATCCACTTCCAGTGCAGGGCGATGTGTACACCGAGCAGGATGACGGTGGCGTCGGCGGTGGCCGAGTGGATCATGCGCCAGGCCTGTGAGGCGTTGAGCTGGATGCCGAAGATGTTCAAGACGTCCTTGGAGATCAGGATGCCGCTGAAGCTGACGCCGGTCATGGCGATGAAGAACAGGGCGTTGATGGCGAAGTTCAGGCGGGACTGGTGGAAGAGTTTCTTGAAGAATTCAGCGCCAACTTGCAGGATCCATTTCCAGTGAAAGAGCAGGTGGGTGATGATGGCGGCGGCGAAGGAAACGCCCAGCCATTCGTGAATGGAATTGCCGGTCATACGCGGGTTTGAAACAACCAGGAAAGCCGTGAAAATGCCCAGGTCCAGAAGCAGGTTTGTTTTGGGGGAAGCAGATGTAGTCATGATAGTCCTCTTTCTTTTGTGCCCTCGTTGGGGCTGAATGTTTGATTTGTTTGAACTTACAAGACCCATTTTATAGGCTGAGGCTGTGAAGAAGCCGTGAAGTGGCTGTGAATTTGCTGTGAAAAGCAGCGGTTTTTGGGCATTGCAGTGGGGAAAAGGGACAAGGCATGGGCCCTGTTTTTGAAGCCCTTTGCATTACTGGAGTAAGAAGAGTAAAAAGGTAAACTAACCTTGACGCAGGTTATTTTATGACTTAAAATAAGCCTTAAATAAAGTGATGATCACATGACACCTCCTTTACCCAAACGCACCATTGAACTCCGTCAAACCAACCGCCAGGCCATCCTGCGGTTTTTGATGTTGGATGGGCCGATGAGCCGCCTGGAGTTGAGCCAAAAAACCGGTTTAAGCCTGGGAACGATCACCAACGTGGCTGGTCCGCTGCAGGAGATCGGCATGCTGGTGGAAACCGGCATGGAGGAATCTGAAGGCGGCCGTCCGCGTTCGATCCTGGGCATCAATCCGCAGTACGGGTTCCTGGTGGGTGTGGATATGGGCGAGCACCATGTTGAGTTGGAGTTGTTTGAACTCACGCTCAAGAAACTTGGCACTGTGCGCCGGCCTTTAAATGTTGGGCTGATTTCCGCGAACGATTATGTGAGCGCCATTTCATCCGGGCTGGAGGAATTATGCCGGGTGACGGGTATTTCACAGGAAAAAATCCTGGGGATGGGCATTGGTGTGCCCGGGATTGTGGAACATGACGGGCAGGTCTCGATTTCTATCCCGATGTGGAATTGGAAGAGCGTCCAATTTTTGAGAGATGTGGAAGATCGCATCAACCTGCCGGTTTACCTGGATAACGGCGCCAAGGCGATGGCCCTGGCTGAGTTTTGGTATGGGGCGGGGCGTGGGGCGCAGGATGTGGTGGTGGCGTTGATCGGCACCGGCATTGGTGCAGGTGTGATCACCAAGGGCTCGCTCTACCGGGGAGCCACCAACAGCGCAGGCGAATGGGGTCATACCAAGATTGTGATGGATGGAAAACCATGCCGCTGTGGCAGCCACGGCTGCCTGGAGGCCTACGCTGGCGCGACTGGCATCCTCAACCGCATGGGGGTGGAGAATATCAACCTGACCAGTGATCAGGTGCAGATTGATATGATTGAACAACTGGTGCGCGATGAGCAGCAGGGTGATGAACATGCCCGCTATGTGCTGCGCGAGACGGCGCATTACCTGGGCGCGGGTGTTGCCAACCTGGTGAACCTGTTTAACCCGGAACGCGTGGTAGTAGGTGGCTGGGTGGGCATGCTGATTGGCGAATCAATCATGGCGGATCTGAAAGAATATGTGCGCCAGTATGCCCTGCCGCCCTCACAGTCACGGCTTGAGATCGTGTCCTGTCAGTTTGGCCAGGATGCTATTTGTACCGGCGCTGCCTGCCTGGTGATTGAGCAGTATTTATCGGCCAACCCGAAGTTTGCGCGCAGGCTGACCGCGTAGCGGCTGACCTGGCGAGTACGGATGGTTATATGGAAAATAGATTATTCAAGTCTTCGAGAAAACCAACTCATGTCAAAAATTCAACTCGTTGTCGTTTGTTCGCTTCTTTTTCTTTTGACCGCCTGCAGCACGGAGGCCGGCATGAATGATGCCCAGACCAGCAGCCCAACGGGAACGGCCCCCGGGACTGTTGCGACCGCGGCTGCCACGGAAAGCAAGCCCGCTGCCAGCGGTAATACGGTAGCGGTGTGGGTGACCATGCCTGACCAGAGTAAAAAGCTCGAGCGCCAGGCCGACCTGCCGTTGAACGCAGCCGGGACAGGCCAAGGGGTGCAGGTTACGGTGGATGACAGCCAGCGCTACCAGGTGATGGAGGGCTTTGGGGCTGCCATGACCGATTCTTCGGCCTGGTTAATGATGAAGACGCTTAATGCCGCCCAGCGTGAGACCCTGATGCGCAACCTGTTCACTCGCGAAGGCGATGGCATTGGGCTGAGCTTTGTGCGTGTGCCAATGGGGGCATCTGATTTCGCGCTGAAAAGCTATACCTATGACGATATGCAGCTTAAGCAGAAGGACAGCGACCTGCGGCGCTTTAATATCGAGTATGACAAGCAGTATATCCTGCCGGCTTTACGCCAGGCGGTGGGCTTGAACCCGGCCCTGCGCTTCCTGGGATCACCCTGGAGCGCGCCGGGTTGGATGAAGGACAACCGTGGTCTCAACGGCGGCACGCTGCTGGCGGAAAATTACCAGGCCTTTGCTGATTATCACGTCCACTTCGTGCAGGCGTATGCCGATGAAGGGGTCAGGATTGATGCGCTGACCCCGCAAAACGAGCCGCTTAATTCCAATGGCAGCTACCCGACCATGTTGATGCCGGCCGAGGATCAGCAGGCCTTTGTGCGTGATTTTATGGGTCCAGCCCTCAAAAAAGCCGGCCTGGACACGCGCATCATCATCTTTGACCACAACTGGGACCTGATCGATCACCCGTTGACGGTGCTCTCTGACCCGAAAGCGGCTGAATATGTGGATGGGGTCGCCTTTCACTGCTATGGCGGCGATGTATCGGCTCAATCACGGATGCACGATGCCCATCCAGACAAGGGCATCTGGTTTACGGAGTGTTCGGGCGGTGGTTGGGCGACCGATTTCGGCAGCAACCTGGGATGGAATATCAATAACCTGGTGATCGGTAATTTCCGCAATTGGGGCAACAGTGTGATGCTGTGGAACCTGGCCCTGGATGAACATGATGGCCCGCAGAACGGCGGCTGTGGAGACTGCCGCGGGGTGGTCACCATCAACAGCCAGGATGGGTCGGTCAAGTACAACGAAGAATATTACGTGCTGGGTCATGTCAGCAAGTTTGTCGATCCGGGCGCTTACCGGGTGCAGTCATCGGATGAGATAAAGAACGTGGCCTTTGTCAACCCGGATGGCAGCCTGGTGATGATTGTGCTGGCTGACCATAAAGTCAGCCTGGCGGTTAACTGGCAGGGTCAGTCTTTCAGTTACAACCTGCCAGCTGGTGCGGTGGCCACCTTTGTGTGGAAAAAGCCCTGATAAGGTTGCAGAGTTTCTATAAATTGTAATTACGCGGCGTGGAGAGAGCGTTTGCCGCTAATATTTATTCTGTAAAAGGAGAAGAAGAGGATGTTCAATACAAAGGTACTACCCAAGATCTGGCAGCTGGTTGCTGTCACCGTGATGATGTCGCTGTTGCTGGCAGCATGTGCTGCACGGGCACCAACCGCCGCCCCGGAGCCGACTGCTGCGCCGACAGCCGCACCGACTGTTGCGCCGACGGCAGAACCGACCGCCGCCCCTGCAGTGACCACGATCATCCAGGATTTTGAAAACGCCCCCAAACTGTATGATGGCAATGGTGCCAAAGCCAGCGCCGGTGATGTAGCATACAATGGCGCTGCCTCGCTGAAAAGCGCCAGCGACAGCGGCGAATGGCACACCGTTGGCCTGGAATTTGCCAGCCCGATGGACTTCAGTGCTTACCAGGCGCTGTGCTATTACGTCTATGACACGACTGGCAACAACAATGGCAAGGCCAATAACACCGTCGGCGTCAAGCTGTATGATGCCGCTGGCAAGAGTGTTGAACGCTATACCGATAACGAAGGCGTTGGCGATAACCTGAAGACCAAGAAGGACAATTGGGTGCTGATGTGCATGAACCTGGTTTCCTTCACCGACATCGACCAGAAACAGGTTGCCAAGATTGAATTCACCATGTACTGGGCTGGTAACTATTACTTTGATGACCTGACCCTGCTGGCCACCGGCGACAAGCTGACCCTCAAGGAACAGCCCGCTGCTCCGGCCGGGGAAGAAGTAGCACCCGTTTTGGCCCAGGGCTTTGAGAGCGAAGGCGAGAACTTCTATGCCGATTACCAGGCCGAAGTCAGCCGCGATACCACTACCTTCCATGGTGGCGCTGCCTCTTTGAAGGCCTTTGGCGATAAGGGTGAATGGCATGCGTTTGGCGCTTATCCCTCCACCCGCCCGTTTGATGCCAGCAAGTTCGGCAAGCTGTGCTTCTGGATCAACGACACCACCACCAATAACGCTGGCAAGGCCGATAACACCGTTGGCGTCAAACTGTTCGATGCTTCCGGCGCCAACCAGGAAGTCTGGACTGACAATGCCCTGGCGGGCACCAATGGCAAGACCGTCACCGGCGAATTTGTGCAGATGTGCATGAACCTGGATGCTTACTCGGATGTTGATCTGACCAAGCTCGATAAGATCCAGCTCGCGCTGTACTGGGCTGGCACCTACTATGTTGATGACATTGAGTTCAGTGGTGCTGCCGCTGCCGCCGCTCCCCAGCCCCTGACCATCCAGGACTTTGAGAGCAAGGACGAGAACTTCTACGCCGATTACCAGGCCGAAGTCAGCCGCGATACGACCGTCTTCCGTGGCGGCGAGGCGGCCCTGAAGGTCTTTGGTGAAAAGGGTGACTGGCACGCTTTCGGCGCCTACCCCTCCACCCGCCCGTTTGATGCCAGCACGTTCGGCAAGCTGTGCTTCTGGATTAATGACACCACCACCAATAACGCTGGCAAGGCCGATAACACCGTGGGTGTCAAGCTGTTCGATGCCTCTGGCGCTAACCAGGAAGTCTGGACCGACAACGCCCTGGCGGGCACCAATGGCAAGACGGTCACCGGTGAATTCGTGCAGATGTGTATGAACCTGGATGCCTACACCGATATTGATCTGACCAAGCTCGACAAGATCCAGTTCGCCATGTTCTGGGCAGGCACCTACTATGTCGATGATATTGAACTGGTGCCCGCCGGTGATGTGGCCAGCAAGCCTGCCGGTGAGAAGGCCTCAGAAGCCCTGGTGGCCCAGGATTTTGAGAGCGAAGGCGAGAACTTCTATGCCGATTACCAGGCTGAAGTCAGCCGCGATACGACTACCTTCCATGGCGGCGCCGCTTCCCTGAAGGCCTTTGGCGATAAGGGTGACTGGCACGCCTTTGGCGCTTACCCCTCCACCCGCCCACTGGATGTCACCAAATACAGCAAGATGTGTTTCTGGATCAACGACACCACCACCAACAATGCTGGCAAGGCCGACAACACCGTGGGTGTCAAGCTCTTTGATGCCTCCGGCGCCAACCAGGAAGTTTGGACTGATAATGCCCTGGCCGGTGAAAACGGCAAGACCGTTACCGGTGAGTTTGTGCAGATGTGCATGAACCTGGATGCCTATTCAGACATTGACCTGACCAAGCTCGACAAGATCCAGCTGGCCATGTTCTGGGCCGGCACCTACTACGTCGATGACATTGAATTCCAGCCCTAAATTGTAATTGCTCAACTGGGGATGGGTGGGACAGTGCCACTCATCCCCACATTTTTCGAGGACCAATATGATATCAAAATCCATTTCCCGGCGTGATTTTGTTCGCCTGGCCGGCCTGGGGTTGGGTGCTTCTGTTTTAAGTGCCTGTGCGCCTGTACGCCAGACCGCAGCACCGGTCTCATCGGTTGCGACCGCTGCTGCGACGACAGAACCAGCCACACCAGAACCCTTGCCAGTGGAGATCGTTCCCGCTGCTCTGCAGCCAGTGCTGCGTATTGCCCATATCTCGGATATGCACATAGAGCCGGCTGGGCCTGGTCGTGAAAAGTTTTCGCGGGCCATGCGCAATATCCAGAATCTCAGCCCGCAGGTCGATTTTGTGATCAACGCCGGGGACTGTGTGATGGATGCCTTATACGCCGATCGCGAGCGGGCCGACAAGCAGTGGGATGCCTTCCAGGGGGTGCTGAATGCGGATTTTCCGCTGCAGGTTCACCATGCGATTGGCAATCACGATGTTTGGGGATGGGGGCTGGGCCAGGATGAGCAGGCTGCCATTAAGGATGATCCACTGTTTGGCAAGGGTATTGCCATGCAGCGCCTGGGACTGGAAAAAAGTTATTATTCATTCAACCAGGGCGGCTGGCATTTCATCGTCCTGGATAGCGTCCATCCAAGCGAGGTGGAGGGTTCTAATCACCCCTATACTGGCAAGCTGGATGAAGAGCAGTATAACTGGCTGGCCAAGGATCTTGAATTTAACCCAACCAGCAGACCGGTTTGCATCATTTCTCATATTCCCATTTTTTGTGCCTGTGAACTGATTGATGGTAACAACGAATCGAGTGGAAACTGGATTATGCCAGGGGCCTGGATGCATATTGATGCACGCAGGCTGTGGACCCTATTCTGGCAGTATCCCAATGTGCGTTTGTGCCTGAGCGGGCACACCCACCAGGTGGAAGATTTGCGCTATCACGGGGTCAAGTACATGACCAACGGTGCCATCTCTGGCGACTGGTGGAACGGCTCTTTTATGAATTTTCCCCCCGGTTACGTTTTGCTTAGCCTATATGCTGATGGTTCATCTGAAAGCGAATACATCGCTTATTAACTGGCAGGCACAAACAGCCTGCGACATTTTGGAGGTCATACATGAAAACTCAAAACCGGAAGATCAATCGCCGTGACTTTTTACGCCTGGCCGCGTTGGGCGGTGGCGCGATGTTATTGCACTCCTGTGGGGTGAAGGCTCCGGGTACGACGGCGGCCCCGTCGGCTGGTGGCTCGTCCGCTGTTCCCGTAGTTAATGTCGATCTGAAGACCGCTGGCTGGCCAACCGACCCGTTCTTTAAGGATGCCCAGCCGGGCACCTTTCAGGCCGGGCACAACAAGGCATTGCAGGCCTGGTTGGATGCCAACCCGGGCGTGACCATTGAAAAAATTGAATTTAACCCGTGGAGCGCGGATGCCCTGCGGACCGGCGTTGCAGGTGGGACCGCACCTTTCAACTACCCGATCGGTGTACTGGGTTCGTGGAACGTGCCTGGCATCCAGGCGGCCAATGCCGAGGGTCTGTTTGCCGATATCACCGATGCATTTAATAAGTACAAAGTGCAGGACCTGCTCGACCCGAAGGTGGCGGCGGCTACCTCACGTTGGAAATCGCAGGATGGACGTATTTTTGGCATCCCTTATGAAATTGTCTCGAGCGAAGGGTATTTCTATAACCGCGCGCACCTGGCCGAGATCGGGATGGATGGACTGCCGATAAACTGGAACTGGCAGGATATGCGTGAATTGGCGTTGAAGCTGACCAAGGGCGACCGTAAGGGTCTGGCGATGGCGGCCTATGCGCTGGATTGGATTTTGCCTTCTTATGGGATTGACTTTGACGGCTTATTGACGCGCTACCCGGTGCCCGGCCGCAGTTTTAACTGGCGGTGGGATTTCACCAGCAACCTGGAAGACCTGTCTGAGGGCGTTGACCTGTGGCGTGGTATGTTCTTTGAGGACAAGTCGGTTTACAGTGACCCGAACTTCTGGGATTATTCACAAAACGGCCCGACTGCGGCAGCGTTTTACGAGGGCAAGGCTTCCATGACCCCCGGCATCCACCTGTTTTTCAGTGATATGGCCACCAAGATGAACAAGGCCATTGGCGAAGCAGATGAATTCATGGGTTTTGTGCGCCAGCCGCTTGGTCCACGCGGGTACACCTACCAACTGCCGTTCGCTGTCAGCGCCTGGGGTTTCAACCCAGACCTGAAGCCGGAAGAGCTGGATAAGGCCATCTCGATGTTCTCGTACATGCTGCTCGGTGACGGATTTGTGACCACCGCGCAGGAAATTTACTCGGCCAAGAAGGACCCGAGCGAAATCATCCGTGCCATCCGCTGGCCGTTTGCCAACAAGTTCTCAGAGAATATCCCGGGGGTGGAAGGCTCGCTGAGCACTGCTGCCGGAAAGCGTTACTCTGAAGCGCTCAATGCGCTCTTTGGCCAACCCAAGCAGCCCGAGGTGGGCGAATATACCCCGGCCGAGGTCAACCGTGGTCCTGGCGATACACCCTGGTACGACAAGCTGTCACGCTGGGCCTTTACGAAGGACAATATCGATGTGAAGGCTGATGCGGCCCAACTGGAAGGTATTCTCAACCAGCAGGCCAAGAGCTTCCCCTCCGGTGTGGATGAGAATGCCTTTGCGGAGGGTGTGAAAAAGTATTACGCCGATGTGACGACCTACCTGCAGGCCAATGCCCCTGACTTTTACGAGAACCGCTTTAAGCCGTTTTATGATTTGCGTGTAAAACCGAATTTTGGATAGAATTTTGGATAGGCCGGTAGGGGTGGATTACCCCTGCCGGCCCTGGTGGAGGTTTTCCTGATGACGATTGGTACACCTGCAGTAGACACGCATGCCCCGCCGGTGGAAACCGGAAAGGCCGCCAACCGCTGGCAATACTGGGTCTTTGCCATCCCGGCGATTGTATTCCAGTTTTTCTGGGGTTGGTACCCGATGCTGATTGCAATTTTTCTCAGCATGACCAACGCGCCCATTCGTGGTGCGATCACTTTTCAGGGGCTGGGTAATTTCGAGCGTTTGTTCGCTGACCCTCTTGTGACGGATTCGTTCAAGATCACCTTTATTTATGCCGCGCTGTCGATCACGCTGACCTTCCTGATCCCGATCTTTGTAGCCATTTTGTTATTGGAAATGCCGCCCAACCTGATGCGTGTGATGATGCTGTTGTGGTTTGTGCCTTTGAGCGGCATCGCCAGCACCATCTTCTGGCAGTATCTTTATAATGAACAATTTGGGATCCTGCAGTACATTGCCACGGGCTTGTTTGGCATGTCGCCACAGGCTTTTTTGAGCAACGAGCGCTGGGTGCTTTTTTGGTTGGTGTTCCCTGGTATGCTGATGTTTGGACCGGGTCTGTATTATATGACTGGCTTGCAAAGCATTCCCAAGAGCTATTATGAGGCGGCTGAGATTGAAGGCGCCGGTTTCTGGCGCAAGATCTGGACGATTTCACTGCCGCGCCTGCGACCGATCATCTCGATGACCCTGTTGTTTTCGATCATCGGCACCATGCAGGAATTTTCCTTCCCAGACCTGATGACCCGCGGCGGTCCGAACGGCGCCAGCCGCATAGTGGTGATGTATATGTTCAACATCCTCAGCACCGGGCGCTACGGTGACGCCACCGCGCTGGCTGTGATGCTGTTTATTGTCATTATGGCACTGGTGTTGGTTTACCGGGCCGTGTATAAAGATGACCCGGATATTTAGGTGCACGCGATGATTGGAGTTTCCTGCTTATGAGCCTGTTTCCTGCTGTTGGACGCAAACAAACCCGCCTGCGCCTGGCCTGGTGGACGATCAGCCTGCTGTTATGGGCAGGCGTGATCCTGCACCTGGTGCCCTTTTTTATCATGATATCCACCTCGCTTAAGCCAGCTTCCGAGGCGATGGCCATGCCGCCGACCCTCTGGCCCAAAACGCCGACCTTTGTGGCATGGAAACTGATTTGGAATATTTCTGACCTGGGCAAGTCGGTTTTGGCCCAGCCGCTCAGTCGCTATTTTTTGAACTCCATGATCATGACCTTTGGGACGATCTTCCTTTCGATCCCGATCACCTCGCTGGCGGCTTACGCCTCGAGCAAGTTGATCAAGGGTCGTGTGGCACGCCCGTTGTTCATTTTCTTTATCGGCACCCTGATGCTGCCGGGTATTGTGACGTTGATCCCGTCCTTTCTGTTGACACGCAACTTTCCCTTCCCACTGCCGGTGGCGCCCAACATCCCGGGTACGGATATCGCCTTCCCCACCTGGCGCATTTGGAACACCTACTGGGGGGTTATCCTGCCGGCTGGTTTCAGCGCCGGTAACTTCCTGTTGTTTAAGGGCTTTTTTGATGGCATTCCCGATTCAATCATCAATGCCGCGCGGGTGGATGGAGGCTCTGAATTCAATATTTTCCGGCGCATCATCCTGCCGATGAGCATCCCGGTCTACGCGGTGACCACCTACTTTACCTTTGGCGGGGTGTGGGATAGCTATCTTTGGCCGTTGGTGATCATCCAGGATAGTGCCATTGCGCCGCTGACACTGGCCATCCGGCGTATCTCGGATGCTTTTTCGTATGCGGGCACGACCAACTCCATGACGGTTGTGGGGGCGCAATCGGCCCTGGCACCGCTGATTGCCCAGGGTTTATCGTGGAATGGGCTGATGGTGCTGGGTCTGCTACAGGCCCTGCCGGTTTTTATCTTCTTCATCTTTGCGCGTGAATACCTGCTCAAGGGTGTGCGCATCCAGGGATTGAAATAAAATGGCCGGTGTCAGACTAGAGAATATCACCAAGCACTACATCCCGCCGGTCGGAACGCCCGATTCGCACCCGATCAGCGGGTTGATGGATATCTCGCTGAGTATCGCCGATGGCGAAACGGTCAGCGTGGTGGGGCCATCGGGTTGCGGGAAAAGCACACTGCTGAAAGTGATTGCCGGGCTGGAATTTGCCGATGAAGGCCGCATCCTGTACAACCATGTGGATGTGACTCGCATGGCTCCACAGGCGCGTGGGGTGGGCATGGTCTTCCAGGATTATGCCTTATACCCCAGCAAGGAAGGCGAGGACAACCTGGGCTACTACTTTGAAGTGCGTAAAAAGACGCCTGAGGAGAAGGAACGCCGCCTGCGTGAGACTGCCGAGATGATGGGCATTGGCTTTGAACTGCTGATGGACCGCAAGGTGGATACGCTTTCGGGAGGAGAGAAACAACGGGTGGGTATTGCGCGCTGCATTGTGCGCGAGCCGAATGTCTTCCTGATGGATGAGCCGATCTCGAACCTGGATGCCAAGCTGCGCGAAAGCACCCGCACTGAGATTAAGAAGCTGTTGAAGAAATTTGGTATTACCACGCTGTATGTGACCCATGACCAGCAGGAAGCCATCTTTATGGGCGACCGGATCGCGGTGATGCGCCTGGGCCGGCTGGAACAGATCGGCACCTTTGATGAGCTGTATTATTTGCCCGCCAACCTGTTCGTAGCGACGCTGATTGGCACTCCGCCGCTCAATGTGCTGGCAGCTGAAGTGCGCGGGGGGCAGCTGGTGGTGGGTGGGGTTACGCTGCCCCTGCCCGGTGAGCTGGTGGAAGGTCTGCCGGCTGGTGCGCTGCGCCTGGGTGTGCGCCCGGAAGGTTGGCAGGTGGATCCACAGCCCGGGAGTGGAATCGTCATGCAGATCACCCGTGTGGAGCGGTTGTACACGGAGCGCGCGGCATTTGCCAGCGGGCAGGTGGGCGGCGTGAACGTGAACGTGCTAGTACCGTTGGATTTCCCCGAGTCACTCAAGACCATTGGCCTGCAGCCGGATTGGACCCAGGCTTATTTCTTTGGCGCGGCTGGTGAAGAAGCGCTGCGCACGCCCGGCGTGCCGGAATTGTTTTAAGGGAAAAAAATGGCATCCATCACTGTCTCTCATCTTGTTAAACAGTTCGCTGAAAAACGTGCGGTCAATGACATTAATTTTTCACTGGGCGAACATGAATTCCTGGTATTGGTAGGACCCTCGGGGTGTGGAAAGACCACCACTCTGCGCATGCTGGCAGGCCTGGAGCCCAGCTCGGAGGGTGATATTCAGTTTGGTGCCCGGCGGGTCAATGATATCCGGCCGAAGGAACGCAACGTGGCGATGGTCTTCCAGGATTACGCCGTCTTCCCGCACCTGACGGTCTATGAAAATATTGCCTATGGCTTGCGCGCACGTGGAGCGCCCTCGGCGATGATCGCGGAGCGGGTGCCCAAGGCGGCCAAGATCTTTCGCATTGATCACCTGCTAACCCGTAAACCGCGTCAACTGAGCGGCGGTGAACGCCAGCGGGTGGCCCTCTCGCGTGCGATGGTGCGCGACGCTGACCTGTACCTGTACGATGAACCGCTTGCCAACCTGGATGCGCAGCTGCGCTACCAGGCGCGCGAGGATATCATGGCCCTGCACCGTGAAAAGCAGCGCCCGAGTGTGTATGTGACCCACGACCAGTCTGAAGCCATGGCGATGGGTGACCGGATTGCAGTGATGCGGGCCGGGCGCATTGAACAGATTGGCAGTGGAGCGGATCTGTATGAACGGCCCGATAACCTGTTCGTGGCTTATTTCATCGGTACACCCAGCATCAACCTGTTTGATGTCGAGATTCGCAACGGAGAAGTGGGCGGGCTTTTTGCATATTCAAGCGCGGTCAGCCTGCGTGTGGCCCAGGAACACGAGGCTGCCTTGCAACCATACCTGGGCAAACAGGTCAAACTGGGGCTGCGCCCCGAGGACTTGCACGTTCCACGGCTGGCGACCTTCCCGGTCAGCGCGGAAAACCAGGTCCAGGGCGTGGTCAACGTGGTCGAACCGTCTTCGGCGGGCTGCGCGGTTTACCTGAGTACCCTGGATGAAAGCGGCAAGGATTATGTTGCCACCCTGCGCACACGCATGCCGGCCAGCTACCTGGGCAAGGAAGTGCCGCTGGCGGCCAACATGGCCCGCGCGCACTATTTTGACCCAGCCAGTGAACTGGCCATCCGCGCCCAGGTTACGGACTGATGCCGTTCCTTGATGATAGCGGTGCGCGGCCTGAGCAGGAGACCAACCTGCTGTGGCGCTCGACCGCCCTGATCTCTGACCAGTTGGAACGCATGATCGCGCTCAACCTGGCCTGGTCGCTGCAGCTTGCGCCGTTGTGCCTGGCCGTACTGGCCCCGCTGCCTGGTTGGGCACGAGTGTTATTGGCTTCGTACAGCATTTTTGCCATCCTGCCTGCTTCGGGTGCATTGATGTACGCGTTGGAGCAGGCTGCCGCGGGTGTGCCGCTCAGCATTGCTTTGGTACTGGGAGGGTTGAAGCTGAAGCTGCGCCCGGCTTTCACCCGCTTGCTGCCGCTTTACAGCCTGTTTTACTGGCTGGGGATGTTGGCCTGGTACGCAGGGCAGGCGCATCTGCTGGTGTTGGATGTGCTGTGCCGCCTGCTGCTGATGGTGCTGGCCTTGTTGAGCCTGCACTGGGGCGGGCTGTTTGCGCGGGAAGAGCAACTCAACGCGCTGGATATTTTTACACGATCAATGCATCTGTTTTGGCAGAAACCCGGGCTGACGCTGCTGTGTGGCTTTATTAGCCTGGTGGCTCTGCTGCTGGGGATCATCTCCATCGGCGGCTTTTTCCTGATCATCCCGGTGCTGCTTGGTCTGCTGCAGGTGCTGCTTTATGAGCAGGTGACACGCCCACATGCGCCTGCCCGCAATCATTCAGCCAGATAAGAGGTACCCATGGGTTTATTGGAAGTGCACCAACTCAATAAGAATTTTGGCGACCACAAAGTCCTGAACGATGTTTCGTTTACCGTCCAGGATGGCGAATTTTTTGTGCTGCTGGGACCTTCTGGCGGTGGTAAAAGCACAATCCTGAAGATCCTGTGCGGAATTGAGAAGGCGGATGCGGGGCGGGTGGTGCTGGCCGGGCGCGATATCACCAACCTGCCGCCGCGTGATCGCAACACTGGCATGGTCTTCCAGGATTATGGCCTGTACCCGCACATGAATGTCTTTGAAAATATTGCCTACGGGTTGGAAGCGCGTAATTACCCGCGCGAGGAAATTGGGAAAAGGGTGCGCGAAGCGGCCGAGCGGTTGGGGCTGACGCCCTTGATCGAGCGCGTGATCGTTGATCTCTCGGGCGGCGAGCAGCAGCGTGTGGCCCTGGCGCGCGCGCTGGCCAAGGATGCCGAGATGTATTTGTTTGATGAGCCGATCTCGAACCTGGACCCCAAGCTGCGTGCACATGCCCGCCGTGATATTCAGATGGTACACCGGGCCAAGAAGAAGCCGACGTTGTATGTCACTCATGACCAAAATGAGGCCTTGGCGATCGCTGACCGGATTGCGATTATTGCGCATGGCCAGTTACAGCAGGTGGGCACGGCAGAAGAACTGCTCAACCGGCCTGCCAACCTGTTTGTGGCGGGTTTCCTGGGTGCTCCGGCGATGAATCTGTTTACCGGTACGTTGGAGGCGGAGCCGGAGGGTGGTTTCGCTGTGCGCCTGGCACCAGATTTTTTGCTGACACTCCCGCCCAGTTGGGATGCAGCCTTGCTGGCCTATGGCGGGCAGCAGATTGTGGCAGGCATTCCACCAACGGCCTTTGTTCCGGTCGCTGCTGAGCCGGCTGGGGCGGATGCTGCCCATGACCGTCTGCACCCACAGGTGAGCGCCGTGCTAGATTCGTTTGAACCGCTGGTCAGCGAGGTGATCCTTACGATTACGCTGCCGGGCGGGCTGAGTGGCGCGGCGACCCTGCAGGAAATTGATGAGGACAGCCTGCTGGCGGGGCAGAGCATCCGGCTCGCGATTCTGAGCGAGCAGGTGCGCTTGTTTGACCCTGGCAGTGGCCTGGCTTTGTAAAGGTTTGCCCGGCTGGATGTAACGCGCTGGTGCGTGTGATTTGATCCGGAAAAACTGAGCTTGCCCTGCCGGCCTGGGGGCAAGCTCAGTTTTGCAAGCAGGAATGCGTTGTAAAGCGCTAATTTGGTGATTTCCATGGGCGGGTAACTCTCGCGAGGAGGATAAAATAATGGTAATATCTTCCGTAATGTGCTCAAGGGAAACGCGGTCGTAACGAGACCAATTATTCCTGGCCATTGCGCTGACAGGGTTCATGGATCCATTCATCATAAACGGAAAGATAATTGCCAGAGAAAATATGAAAAATAAAAAAATATTACATACGTTGATTGCCTGCATATTTCTACTGACGGGATGCTCTGCCATGAAAGCTGAATCTACACCGCAAGAACCACGCGCTGAGGCGAGCCCAGTTCCGCTCGAACCCACTGCTGTGAATACTGAATCTGTACCATCTGTACCGCCAGAACTAGCGGGCGGCTGGAAACTCGCCTGGAATGATGAATTTGATAGCCCAGCTGGCAGCAGCCCGGTGGACACTCGGTGGACGTACGACCTGGGTGGCCAGGGCTGGGGCAACCAGGAATGGGAGTATTACACCAAGGATCCGGGCAATGTTGCCACGGATGGGAAAGGCCTGCTGGTGATCACCGCCAAGCCCGCCGACCCGGCGGACGGGCAAAAATGCTGGTATGGCGCTTGCAGCTATACCTCGGCGCGCATCCTGACCAAGGGCAAGTATGAATTCACCTATGGGCGGGTGGAGGCGCGGCTCAAGCTGCCTTATGGCCAGGGTATTTGGCCAGCATTCTGGATGTTGGGCAGCAATATTGCCAGTGTTGGCTGGCCAGCCTGCGGTGAGATTGATATTATGGAAAACATCGGCCGTGAACCTAAAACAGTGCACGGGACCGTGCATGGCAGCGGTTATTCTGGCGCGAACGGCATTAGCTTTTCCACCGGGCTGCCAGATGGAAAGGATTTCAAGGACGATTTTCACATTTTTGCGTTGGAATGGGAGCAGGAAGAACTGCGCTGGTATGTGGATGGCAAGCTGTATGCCACCGTTAACAAGTCGCAGTTCTCTGAAGCCAAACCGTGGCGTTTTGACCACCCGCACTTTATCCTGCTAAACCTGGCAGTAGGGGGTGGTTGGCCGGGTTACCCGGATGACAGCACCAGCTTCCCACAGCAGTACCTGGTTGATTACGTGCGCGTTTATCAAAAATGAACTGGCCACAAAACGGCAAGTTATGAAGAATTCTTGTGATGTCCTCCTGTTTGGCGATTATTTCTGCGACCTGATCGTTACCGGCCTGCCTGAGGTGCCTCGCCTGGGGGCTGATTTGTTTGGCTCCGGCATGGGTATTAACGCGGGCGGGGTCTATATTGTGGCGGTGGCGCTTAAGCGGTTGGGGGTGGATGTGCATTGGGCGGCGCGCCTGGGCAACGATCTATTCAGCCGTTTTGTGCTGGAGCAATCCCGTTTGGAGGGTTTGAACGAGAACCTGTACTGTCACCTGGACAGACCTTTGGTAGCCATGAGCGTGGCGTTCTCGTTTTCGGTGGATCGGGGCTTTATCAGTTATATGGACCCGCGCCCGGAGTATGACTACCAGGCGATGATTGCCGAACAACGCCCGAAATGGGTGTACAACCTGCCGTTTGATGGCTCGCCCGCAAGCCTGGAGTTGGTGCACTTTATCCACAGGCACGGCGGGCGCGTGTTTACAGACTGCCAATACGTCGATTACAGCCTGGAAGAGGCTGGATTGCAACAGATGTTGGGCGCGATTGATATTTTTGCGCCCAACCGCAGTGAGGCTGAGCGCCTGACCGGACTGGCTGACCCACGTGAGGCGGCGGCCTGCCTGGCGCGCATTTGTCCGTTGGTGATTGTAAAGGATGGTCCGCACGGTGCGTACGCGCAGGCCGGGGAGCGTACCTGGCACGCGCCAGCCCTGGATGTGAGCGTGGTGGATACAACCGGTGCAGGCGATTCGTTTAATTCAGGTTTTCTGGCGGCCATGCTGCGCGGTGAACCGATTGAAACCTGCCTGCGTTATGGCAATATCTGCGGTGGGTTATGCGTCACCAAGTGCGGGGGCGCTTCTGCGGCCCCCAGCATGGCGGAACTGCAGGCTTATCTCTCTTTGTAAAACAAACCATTTATTGGAGACGATGCGATGAAATTAACCTTGATCGGTGGCGGCGGTGTACGTTCGCCGCTGTTTGTGATGTCGCTGCTGCGCTGGCATCAGCGCGTGGGGGTGACCGAGTTGTGCCTGATGGATATTGACGCGCGGAAGCTGGAAATCTTCGGTGAGATGTGCCGTGAAGTGGTCCGCCGGGCGGGTGATCCTTTCAAAATTACCACCACAACCGATGCGCGCGCGGCCATGACCGGGGCGCGGCATGTGGTGACCACCATCCGGGTTGGTTTTGAGCAGGGGCGCGCCACCGATGAGCGCATTGCCCTGCGGAACGGCGTGCTGGGCCAGGAAACCACCGGCCCGGGCGGTTTTTCGATGGCGCTGCGCAGCATCCCGGCCCTGCTGGATTACGCGCGCCTGCTGCGCGAAGTCAGCCCGGAGGCCTGGATGTTTAATTTCACCAACCCGGCCGGGTTGGTCGCCCAGGCCCTGCACGAGGCCGGGATTGAGCGTACGGTTGGGATTTGCGATGGGGCCAACGGCGGGCAGGGTGCCATCTCGTGGTGGGCGGGTGTGCCGTTTGAGGATGTGCGCGCCGAGGTGTTCGGCTTGAACCATCTCTCATGGTGCCGGCGGGCCTGGGTGAACGGCGAGGAAATGATGGCCAGGGCCATCCAGGATGAACGCTTCCTGGCGGAAACGCAGGCCCTGTTTGCCCCTGAGTTGGTGCGGCGGATTGGGATGCACTGCAACGAGTACCTGTATTATTTCTATTATGCCGAAAAAGCAGTGCAGGCCATCAGCGCGGAGGGCAAGAGCCGCGGCGAGGAGATTGTTGAATTAAACGCGCGCCTGATGGAGCAGCTTGAGGAAATTGACGTCAAGCGCAACCCTGAGCGGGCGCTGCGGGCTTTCTTTGGATACGAAAAACGGCGTGGCGCGACCTATATGCATTACGCCTATGAGAACGGGACCAGCATTGAGCAGGCTGACCGTCAGCAGTTGTTTGATGCCGATATTCCTGAGCAGGCTGGCGAGGGTTATGCAGGTGTGGCGCTGGCGCTGATTGAGGCCATTGAGCACAACAAGCCGCTTTACACGGGCATCAACATGCCCAACCGGGGTGCCATAGCGGGCATGGCGGATGATGACGTGGTTGAAATCACCTGCCGGATTGATGGCAATGGCATTCAGCCGCAGGCGGTGGGTGAGGTGCCGGCCTCGTCGCTCAACCTGATGCGTTCGATCAAGCTGTACGAGCGGCTGACGGTGCGGGCCATTCGCGAGCGATCCAAGGCGCTGGCGGTGGAGGCGTTGATGGCGCACCCACTGGTGCTTTCTCATTCGCGGGCCAGCCGGTTGGTGGATGAATTCCTGGCGGCGCACAAGGACTATGTGGGCGAGTGGCATTAACCAATGATATTCTGATGAAAACAAAGGAGCCGCGGGGTGTGATCTGCGGCTCCTTTGTTTTTTGTTGTGGGGCTTAACCCAGGCTGTGAGCCTGTGCCAACAGGCCGGCGACCATGTCTTCGGGCGGCATGGGCAGGGCACCCGCCTGGAACATGAGTACGCTGACGAGCGGCATGTCCTTCATCATATCCATGATGTCGCCCATGCCGAGGGCGTCTCCGTCACTCTTATTTTCACCGTAGCGGTCTTGTCCACCGAAGAGCTTGCGGGCTTCGGTTTCGATCAGGTTATAAATTGGACCGACAACGATCTTGCCGCGCGAGTCAGCCATCCATTCGGCCAGGGTGGATTCGTTATCCAGGATGCAGGGCAGGTTGAGGCTGGATTTGAGGGTGACGTTCAGGCTGGCGCGGATATCCTGGGAGGATGCGCCCACCAGGATGTCGAACCCGCCATCCTCGGTGATCCATTGGCGGTGTTCGGGGTGGTAAAAGGCAAAGGCTCTAAAGTCGAGTGGGATGCTGACTGTTTTGGTTTCACCGGGCTGCAGATCGACCTTGGCAAAGCCTTTCAGTTCCTTGGCAGGGCGGTCCAGTGAGGAGAACTGGTCGTGGACATAGACCTGCACGATTTCCTTGCCGGCCAGCTTGCCGGTGTTGGTCACATTCACGCTGACGGTCAGGCCATCGGTATCGAGGAAGCTGGTGGCGGATAGGCTGGCGTTGCTGTAGCTAAAGGTGGTGTAGCTTAGGCCGTAACCAAACGGGAAGAGCACGGGCACCTGGCGGGTGTCATAGTAGCGGTAGCCGATGTACAGTCGTTCGCCGTGGCGCACCACGCCACAGTTGCCGGGCCAGTTCAAAAAGGCGGGGGTGTCGTTGAGCTGGTTGGGGAAGGTTTCGGTTAGCTTGCCACTCGGGTTGACTTTGCCGAAGAGGATGTCGGCGATGGCTGCGCCGCCGGCCTGGCCCATCATATAGGCTTCCAGCACGGCTGCCACGCCATCGATCCAGTTGCTCATCACCACGGGCGAGCCGTTGTTGAGTACCACCACGCAGTTGGGCTGCACAGCGCTGACGGCCTTGATCAGGGCGACCTGCTGGTTGGTCAGGTCGAGATCTTTGCGGTCGTAGCCTTCGGATTCTTTAAAGGTGGGCAGGGCGATGTAGAGGATGGCCACATCGGATGAGCGCGCGATCTGCACGGCCTGGTCGATCATTTCGGGGCGGAAGGAGTTATCGGCCGGGTAGCCTTCGGCGTAGCCCAGCTCGGCATCGCCGGCCTGGTTTTGGAGTTCCTTGAAAGGCACGGCTACGTGGGTGGGGTTGATGTGCGAGCTGCCGCCACCCTGAAAGTGGGCTTCTTCGGCGGCATGACCGATGACCGCGATGTGATGCTTTCCCTGCAGGGGCAGGATGCCGTTGTTTTTGAGCAGCACCATGCTTTCGGTGGCGATTTTATGGGCCAAGGCGTGGTGACCATCGACATCAAAACTGCCCTTTTTGGGGGTCTGCTGGGATTTGAAGACGATGCGCAGGATGCGCCGGACGGATTCGTCCAGGATGGCTTCGTCCAGTTTGCCGGTGCGGACGGCTTCGACGACCGCCTTGACGCGCCGGTCTTGCGGCCCGGGCATTTCCCAATCGAGCCCGGCTTGCAGTGCGGCGACACGGTCGCGCACCGCGCCCCAGTCCGAGACGACCAGCCCTTCGAAGCCCCATTCGTCCTTGAGGATGTCGGTCAGCAGGGTTTTATGCTGTGAGGCGAAGGTGCCGTTGAGCTTGTTGTAAGAGCACATGACCGACCAGGGCTGGGCCTGTTTGACGGCTTTTTCGAAGGCGGGCAGGTAAATTTCGCGCAGGGTGCGTTCGTCGACTTCGGCGCTGATGCTGAAGCGTTGAAATTCCTGGTTGTTGGCGGCAAAGTGTTTGAGTGAGGTGCCCACGCCCTTGCCCTGGATGCCATTAATGAAATTTGCGGCCATTTCGCCGGCCATGTAGGGGTCTTCGGAGAAATATTCAAAGTTGCGCCCGCCCAGGGGGGAACGCTTCATGTTGACGCCCGGGCCTAGCAGCATATCCACATTGAGGGCGATACATTCTTCTGCCAGGGCTACACCCATCTGGGAGACCAGGTCGCGATCCCAGGAGGCAGCTACGCACGAGGCGGTTGGGAAGCAGGTGGCGGGCAGGCTTTTGGCACCCATTTCGTGCACATTGGCCTGGCGGCGTACACCATGCGGGCCATCCGAACAGGTCAATTCGGGAATGCCAAGACGTTCGACCGGGGTGGTGGTCCACGAACTGGCGCCAGTGCAAAGCGCGGCTTTTTCTTCCAGTGTCATTTGGGCAATTAAAGATTTTATATCCTGGTTCATGAACTGTTCCTTTTAATTTTTATTGGGTATATGTATTATATATCGAACGGATGCGCAGGGCTTGGGCTACTTTTTCAAGAGTCCAATGGGCGGGCAGCTCCGTGCTGATTTTGATGATTCTGCCGGCGGGGAGATCGAAGTAGTTGTCGCTAAAGATAACATCAGCGCCTGCCAGGCTGCATTCCACCAGACGGGCCAGCGAGCTGGCTTGCAGCTCAATCACCAGGTGTTCATTCTCACTGGAGAGGTAATACTCGATGCCCGGGTCGATCAGTTGCAGGTGCTTGGTGGGTACAAAGAAGGCGGTTTGAAGCGACAGGCGTTCTTCACCCTGCCAGAGTTCGGCTATGAAGAGCAGCTCACGGATGCTATCGTCATTGAGATGGGAGGAGAAATCCAGGTCCTCGAGGTGAGTCACCGAGGAGGGGGCCACTTCGGCCGGCATTTGACCGGAGGTGAGTATTTCGCCAGCCAGGTTGGTCAATGACCAGCGCAATTCGCCACTCCACGCTTCACGCAGATCGCTGCTGAGATAGACCGATTGGCGCGGAGGGGCGTCTTCAATGGAGAGCATCAGCGGGGCGTAGAAGCGCCGCGCGGCGTAATGCAGGGCTTTCCAGCGTCCGAAATAATCCAGGCTGGACCAGGAGGCCACCGGCCAGCAGTCGTTGAGCTGCCAGTAGAGCGTGCCAGCCACCCGATCGCTGTGCCGGCGCCAGTGCTCCACGCCGTAGCGAATGCCCTCGGCCTGCAGCAGCATGCTGAGGTAGACCATTGAATCAAAATCCTTGGGCAGCCGGAAGGTATCGAGCATTTGCCCGACCATCAGGGAGTTGCCGCTGGCGTTTTTCTGGTGCTGTTCCATGATATAGGAAGTCATGTTCCAGTCGGCTTCCTGGGCAAAGGAGCGGATGGTCTCGAGCGGCGGCAAGGCCTGGAAGCCAAATTCGCTCATAAAACGGGGGAACTGGCTGCGATAGGCAGTGAAGGGTTTGCGACCATGCCAGACATCCCAGTAGTGGGCGTCACCCTGGGTTTGGCTGTTGGGGGTCTGGAATGGGGTTTCGGATGTGGGTGAGCTGGGCCAGTAGAGATGGTCAGGGTCGGCGCTGGAGCACCAGGCTGCCAGGGTGTGGTGGAAGAATTGGTCATAGGCCTGGCGTAAATCTTGCGTTTCGGGGCTTGTCCAGCCCCAATCCACCCAGCCCTGTTCCATCTCGTTATTGCCGCACCACAAGGCCAGGCTGGCACGATGGCGCAGTCGGCTGACGTTTTCTTGTACTTCGATGCGCACGTTTTCGAGAAAGTCGGGGTCGGAGAGAGGGTACATGCTGCAGGAAAAAATAAAATCCTGCCAGACAAGGATACCGTAGCGATCGCACAGATCGTAGAAGCGCTCGTCCTCATAGAAGCCGCCACCCCAAACGCGCAGCATGTTTTGATGGGTCTGGGCGGCGGAGCGCAGCAGGCCTTCGATGGATGCCGATGTGAGGCGGGTGGGGAAGGAATCGGCCGGGATCCAATTTGCGCCTTTGGCAAAAATGGGCAGGCCATTGACCACGAAGGTGAAGGAGCGGCCCCACTGGTCGGGTTGTTGGCGTACCTCGATGGTGCGCAGACCAAGTTGGAAGTCTTTTTCATCGAGGGGTTGGCCGGCTTTGAGCAGGGTGATACGCAACTGGTAGAGCGGCTGGTCGCCCAGGCCGTTGGGCCACCATAACTGCGGATTGGCAATCTCGAGGGCAAGGACTGGGCTGTTGGTCAACTGCTGATGGCTGGTGAGGACGGTTCCATCCGGGGCAGTGACCTGGATGGAGGCGGAGAGATCGACGGGGTCGCCTTCGATCTGCAGGGCAGCGGAGACGAGCACCTTGCCGCCGGTATGGGTCTGGCGCAGGTGGATATCCGCGAGGCGGGCGCTGTCAAAGGCTTCCAGGCGGATATCTTTCCAGATGCCGGTGGGTGGTAGCTGGGGTCCCCAGTCCCAACCAAAATGACAGGGTGCCTTGCGCAGATAGGAGCCGCCCTGGATGGCTTGCGAAACACCGGCCAAGGGGCGGATGGCTTGATTTTTGGTGGCGAAGTCTACGGCGGAATCGAAATGGATGACCAGCTCGTTTTCACCGGGCTTGAGCAGGGCTTTGACATCCCAGCGGTACTGCCTGAACATGTTGGCGGTTTGGCCCAGGCTGCTGCCGTTCAGGCTTAACGAGGCAAGCGTATCCAGCCCGTCGCAGACCAGCCAGACCTGCTCGTGCTGCAGCAGCCGGGTGTCGACTGTGAAGGTACGACTGTACTGCCAGCCGGCCTGGGCTACCCAGGCGACCCGTTTTTCATTGTCAGCGACGAAGGGATCGGGAATCAACGCGAGGGCCAGCAAATCTGTGTGGACACCGCCTGGCACACTGGCGGGCAGCCAGTTGGAACTACCTGCCTGGCGGAACTGCCAGGCACCGGATAAAGAGATTTTATGCATGAAAGCCGCACCTTTCAATGGGGAATTAGAATAAAGACAGCACCCATGTTTATAGTTTTCCATGGGTTGACTGTTGTTTAGTGGCTTGTTGGGTTGGCTGGGTTGCCAGGCGAGTTGATGATTAATGCGTGCACTTATTTTTTGGAACCTTTTTTCCTGGTTTTTTGGGTTGCCTTGGGCTCGAGGGTTTTCCGGCTCATCAGCCAGCGATAGCTGAGGGCCAGGCCAGCGGCACCTCCCAGGATAAAGCCAACCTGCCCGGTGGCTTCGTAGCCGCGCAGTCCCATTAATTGAAATTCGGTGAAGTAATTACCGCCGATCAGAGCGCCAATCAACATGCCGATGAAGCCGAAAATGAAGCCGATTAGCGGAACGAGCAGGTAGAGTAGAAATTTTTTGGGCATCGTTGTATCCTTTGGATAGGATGTTCTCAAGGGTAATATGATTTGATTATAACAAAACAAGCCCAGTGTTATCGAAAGCCAGCGGTTTTCCCTGATGGTGACAGGCATGGATGCGTTCAGCCTGGCAGCCGGGGGACAAGGTTAATATCTGGTAAACAAATAAAAAATTTTGGTCAGAGTCATCGCTTTCATGGTAAAAATTAGAACATTTCGATTTTTATTCACTGCTTGTTTGTGGCGTTTTATTTGGCTTTTTGACCCCCAAAAAGAAGCCACGTTTCATTAACTAACCAACCTGGAGGTACCATGCATCTTTATATTATTCGTCATGCCATTGCTGTTGAACCGGGGGCACCGGGCTACGAGGAAGACAGCCAACGCCCGCTGACCAAAAAGGGTGCGGAAAAAATGGTTAATATCGCGCGCGGATTACGGGAAATGGATGTTTTTCCGGATTTGATCATCTCCAGCCCCTATGTACGTGCCCAGGAAACCGCGGAAATATTGCACAAGGAATTCAAGCTAAAAAAGAACCAATGGGTCGAAAGTGAAACCCTGGTGCCTGAAGGGCTGCCGGCGGATATCCTGGGGGAGATCAACGAAAAATACTCCGGTGCGGATAGCATTGCGCTGGTTGGGCATGAGCCCAACCTGTCCTTGCTGGTCAGTTTGTTGGTGGTAGGGGATGCGAGCCTGTCGATCAACCTGAAGAAGGGTGGGGTGTGTTGTTTATATGCCGATAACCTGGCTCACGAACGGCGTGCTGCGCTGGAATGGCTGATGATGCCCAAGCAGTTGGCGGCACTGGGTGAATAAGGGTTGATAAGTCCGTTTTATACATTTCGATTGAATCATGGCAAGGGTGGAAGTTGGGATGGTTCCCAAATTCCTGCTTTGATACAATCAAGGATTTTACAATATCGTGGTATTCCACCACATCCGCTACTGATTTCGGAAGCGGATGTGGTTTTTTTTCAGGTCACTCGATTGTAATCATCGATTTATATGTTAACTTGCCGATAACTAGTTGATAACTCGGTGTTGATTGCTCATTAATTGGAAGATAGTAAGATTCACAACGTATCGTATCAACCAGTTCTTTTAGGAGGAATAAATGAGCAACAAACTGTACTACAGTATCCTAAGTGTTTGTGTTGTGGCTATTTTAGCACTCACAATAGTAAGTGTGGCCGTGGCAAAAATGCCTGCTACTCTTGTCCCGCTGACTGATCCATTGGCCCCTTTTCTTGAAAGCCGAGCTTATGCCTTGAGCAAGGGTGCAACGGCAGAATTCAATAAAATGGAATGGGTTGCCGTTGACCAGGCTAATAAGAAGGTATATGTGGTGATGAGTGATATTACCAAGGCCATGAGCGATGGTGAAGGAGCTATCCAGGTAAAAGAAAATCGCTGCGGTATTATTTATGTGGGTGATATGGACCAGAGCTACAATGTT
>CAIVSQ010000129.1 GCA_903908605.1 uncultured Anaerolineae bacterium | reverse complement strand
CCCCTGCTCTTTCGATGCAACGCATCTGGAAGAAGTTTCCGAATGGACAGAGCAGTACCGCCATATCTGGGAATCCCGCTTTGACCGCATGGATGATTATATCGATCAGCTTAACCATAAGGAGAAAGATAATGAGTGACAGCAATAAATCTAATAATGCCGTGATAATTGAACGAACTTTTAACGCCCCTGTAGACATGATCTGGCAAATGTGGACAGTTCCCGAACATTTCAAAAAATGGTATGGTCCGAAAGGATTCACTATACCCGTTGCCGAAATGGATCTGCGCCCCGGCGGCAAGCGCCTGGTTTGCATGGCGTCACCGGACGGCAGCATGAAAATGTGGACAGCGGGCGAACACATCGAAATTGTCTCGAATGAACGTCTCAGCTACACCGAAAGCCCTGCGGATGAAAATGGTAATTTGGTTTCGCCCTCTGCGATGGGCATGCCCGATGGGTATCCGATGACTACTGAAGTGAATGTGCTTCTGGAAAACCAGGATGGGCGCACAAAAATGGTATTGAAGCACATCGGGATGCCCACGGACTCTGGTGCAGGCGGTGGTTGGGAACAAGCCTTCGATCAATTGGCAGATCATGTGGGAACTGTTATCAACGATTCTCTACCGTACATTGAGAGCCTCGATAGTTTGGAAGTGAAATGAAGGCTCAAAGTCGAGGTTCTTTTTCAAAACATATTTGATCCAATCCAGTCCGAGCCGAAAAAGACTCTTGTCTACTCGTTCAGTGCGATCGATCAAGCAAGTTTTCTTTGCTGCAAGGATTGCGATTCCTTGGGAAATGATCCAAAGATATGCCAGGCAAGCTGCGATTAACATGCGACTTAAACGAGCCGGATCAGCCAGATGGCTTTTGTGAATATTAAAGCCGCGACTTTTCTGGTCTGAGAAGAATGTTTCTATTTGATAACGTCGACGATAGTACTTACATGCCTGGTAGGGGTTGACGATATTGCTGATCAAATAGATTGGTTTTTCATGACGGTTGCCCCACCAGCCAATCAAATTTACAGAAACGCTGGCTGATTGGGTGAAACCAACTTGAGGACGATGGAATAATTGTCCTCTTTGAAATGAGTACGTGTCAATCGGTTGACTGGCTGGTCCATCGTGTACATAAATCTGCGGCGAGGTGCGTAAAACATACTGCCAACTTGTTTTTTCTTGCAGCCAAATCAGCATTTCGGTAGTGTCGTACTCTGCATCGCCCAACAAAACTACTTCACTATTCGTTGGTAAGAGTGGCAATACCTTTTCTAGTACTTCGATATGCCTTTGCCCAGTTGTATGCCCTTTCTTACCTTTATAGACTACCCAGGCAATCGGTAAAGCGCGTTTTTTATAGAGCACACCAACCATCAAGACCATGCAACCTCGTCCAACCTGGCTGCCATCCATTACCAAGACCAAAGGCAAAGATGACAACGCTCCTAAAATCTGTTGGGCAAAGGGTAAATAAATGATGTCGGCATCAATTGCTGCATGCTTTACCCAACGTCTCAACCGCATCTCGATGCTTTTTTCTTTAGCTTCGATAGGTGTTTCTGAACTCATCACTGAGAGTTGCGCATTCCGACTAACAACAATTCCAGTGACCATCATCGCCAGGGTAACCACGTGCCCAGGATGGGATAATTTCATAATTCCCTTAAGCGTTTTCAATACTTTTGTGTATACTTTATGCCGATCAGTCATTTTGCCTCACTCATTTGGTTTCGTCACCGTAGAGTG